>CAZYFM010000141.1:0-7928 GCA_964646885.1 uncultured Flavobacteriaceae bacterium | reverse complement strand
AGAACTACTACGACATCGGCGTTGCGGTTGGCACCGAGCGTGGCTTGGTCGTGCCGGTGGTGCGTAACGCTGACGAGCTCACGCTCGCCGACATCGAAAAGCGCATCAATGACTTCGGCCTGCGCGCGCGCGACAACAAGCTGAAGCTCGAGGAACTGCAGGGCGGCACCTTCACGATTTCGAACGGCGGCGTCTATGGGTCGCTGATGTCCACGCCGATCCTGAACGTGCCGCAGTCCGGCATCCTCGGGATGCACAAGATCGAACAGCGTCCTGTCGCGATCGACGGCAAGGTCGAGATCCGCCCGATGATGTATCTGGCGCTGTCCTACGATCACCGCATCGTCGACGGCAAGGAAGCCGTGACGTTCCTGGTTCGCGTCAAAGAGTGCCTCGAAGCCCCCGAACGCATGATTCTGGAAGTCTAGATGAGCGATCAATACGACGTCGTCGTCATTGGCGGCGGACCGGGCGGCTACAACGCCGCGATCCGGCTTGGCCAGTTGGGCAAGCGCACCCTTTGCGTCGAGAAGCGCGGCACGCTCGGCGGCACCTGCCTGAACGTGGGATGCATTCCCTCCAAGGCGCTGCTGCAGGTCTCGGCTCTCTATGACGAGACAAAGAACCACTACGGCGCGCTTGGCATCAAGGCCACGGGGGTCGGCTTCGACCTGCCAGTCATGATGGGACACAAGGACAAGACCGTCGATGGCCTGACCAAGGGCATCGAGTTCCTGTTCAAGAAGAACAAGGTTGAGTACGCGGTTGGCGCCGGTTCGTTTGCCGGCGGCCGCAAGGTAGAGATCCGCGGCAATGACGGCTCCACGCGCGTCGTCGAAGCGGCGTCGATCATCATTGCGACGGGCTCCGAACCGATGCCCCTGCCGGGCGTCGAGGTCAATGAGAAGGACGTCGTGTCATCGACGGGCGCGCTCGCGCTGAAGGAGGTGCCCAAGCGCCTCCTCGTCGTGGGTGGCGGCTACATCGGCCTCGAGATGGGATCGGTCTGGCGCCGCCTGGGCAGCCAGGTGACGGTGGTCGAGTTCCTGGATCGCATCACGCCAGGCCTTGATGGCGAAGTGGGCAAGCACTTCCAGCGCGTCCTCACGAAGCAGGGCATGACGTTCAGGCTCGGCATGAAGGTGGTGGGGGTTGAGCGAAAGAACGGTGCGCTCCATGTCTCCGTCGAACCCGCCGCCGGTGGCGCCCGCGAAGTCATCGAAACGGACATCGTCCTGTCCTCGATCGGCCGTCGCCCCTATACGCAAGGCTTGGGTCTCGACCGCGTCGGCCTGTCGACAGACCAGCGCGGCCGCATACCTGTCAGCAGGCACTACGAAACCTCCGTGCCGGGCATCTACGCCATCGGCGACGTGATCGAAGGCCCGATGCTCGCACACAAGGCCGAGGATGAAGCTGTTGCCGTGGCCGAGATCATCGCGGGCCAGGCCGGTCACGTGAACTACGAGGCAATCCCGGCCGTCGTCTACACGCACCCCGAAGTCGCCTCCGTGGGCCGCACCGAGGAAGAACTCAAGGCTGCCGGCATCGCCTACAAGGCCGGCAAGTTCCTCTTCGCCGCAAACTCGCGTGCGCGTGCCAATGGCTCGACGGAAGGCTTCGTGAAGGTGCTTGCCGACGCAAAGACCGACCGCATCCTGGGCGTTCACATGATCGGCCCGGAAGTCGGCAACATGATCGCCGAGGCAGCCCTCGCGATCGAGTTCCAGGCCGCAGCCGAAGACATCGCCCGCACCAGCCACGCCCATCCGACGCTCAGCGAAGCCGTTCGCCAGGCCTGCATGGCCGTCGGTGGCTGGACGATGCAGTCCTGACGACCGGAGGCGCTGCCCGAAAGCGGCGCCTCAATTCCGGCAAGATTGTGATGTGAATTGGAGGCGTTGCGCTGTTTCGCGCGGCGCTTTTTTCTTTGCCGGAAAGAGGACCCGGCCGGGGAGGACGACATCATGTGGGAACCAAGGGGATTGGGCGTCGCAATCGGCTGGCTTACCGCGGCAGCGATGGCTGTCTACTTCATGCACGATGACATCATCCGCGCGGGCCTCTTCGGCGAGTCCTGCGCCCTCTATGGCCTTGAGTCCTGGAGTTGCGGCGTCCTTCCGAAGCTGGCGGTCTGGCTGCCGGACATGTTTGTGTATTTCCTCACGCACCCCTTCGAGTATGACGGCAGCGCGGACTGGATCGGCGTCGACTACGCCACCATGTGGATGGGATCGCCCGTGGCCTATGGCATAGCCCTGGTCGCGACCAACTACTGGGTCTGGAAACTCAACCGGCTTTGATCTGGATCTCAGTTGCCGGTCTTCGCTCGCGGATGAGCCCGCTCGTAGACGCTCATGAGATGAGTCTCATCAACGCTCGTGTAGCGCTGCGTCGTTGACAGCGATGCATGCCCCAGCAACTCCTGGATCGCGCGCAGGTCCCCTCCGGCAGCCAGAAGGTGCGTGGCAAAGGCATGGCGTAGCGCGTGCGGCGTGGCGCTTTCGGGCAGGCCCAGGGATCGGCGCAGATGCTGCATGAGGCCTTGCACGATGCGCGGATGGAGCCGCTTGCCGCGCGCACCGAAGAAGACCGGATCCTCCTTCACCGCCCCGAACGGACAAAGGCGGACATAGGCATCGATGGCTTCGCGTGCTTCCGCGAGAATGGGCACGACACGCTGCTTGTTGCCCTTGCCCGTGATCACCAGCGCTTCACCGAGGGGCAGGGCTGAGCGGTTGAGACCCAGCGCCTCCGAAATGCGAAGCCCGGCGCCATAGAGCAGCGTCAGGATCGCAACATTGCGCGCGGCAACCCATGCTTCGCTACCCATGATCTCCGCTTCTTCAAGCAGCGCCTGCGCGCCCGAAATCGACACCGGCTTCGGCACGGAAGGTGGAAGCTTCGGGGGACGAACGCGCCGCACCGACACGTTCTCCACCCAGCCCTGCTTCTCCATGAACTGGTAGAAAGTCCGCAGCGCGGAAACGGCACGCGCCACGCCACGCGGGCCAAGCCCGTCCTGTCGCCGGACCGCAAGCCATCCACGCACGTCGCCGGCCGACACATCCTTCAGCGCGGCAAGGTCCACATCCTCGCCGCGATGCTGATGCAGGAACTGCAGAAATCCGCCGACATCATGCGTGTAGGCTTCGACGGTCTTGGTCGACAGACGGCGCACATGGGTCATGTTCTCGCGCCACGCCTGGAAGGCTTGCGCTGCATTCATGACGGATTACTTGCGCGGAACGGTCTGGCCGGTCTTGGCCCAGTCGGCGAGGAACGCCGCCAGGCCCTTCTCGGTCAGCGGATGCTCGACGAGTTGCCGGAAGACGGCAGGCGGCAGCGTGCCCACGTCCGCACCGGCCTTGGCCGCTTCGGTGACATGGGTCGGCGTGCGGATCGATGCCGCCAGGATCTCCGTGTCGAGGCCCAGATAATTGTCATAGATCAGGCGGATGTCACGGATGAGCTGCATGCCGTCTTCACCGACATCGTCAAGGCGACCAATGAATGGCGAAACGAAAGTCGCGCCCGCCTTCGCGGCCAGCAGCGCCTGGTTGGCGCTGAAGCACAGCGTGACGTTGACCATGGTCTCTTCCTCGGTCAGCGTCTTGCAGGCACGAAGGCCGGCCCAGGTCAGCGGCACCTTCACGGCGATGTTTTCCGCAATCTTCGCGAGCGCGCGCCCTTCGGCAATCATGCCGTCAACATCCGTGGCGGTGACTTCGGCACTGACCGGACCATCGACGAGGTCGCAGATTTCCGCGATGGCATCCGTGAATTTCCGGCCGGATTTCGCGATGAGCGTTGGATTTGTCGTGACGCCGTCAATCAGCCCCGTCGCCGCGAGGGCCTTGATTTCGCTGACATCGGCTGAATCGATAAAGAACTTCATGACGCTTGACCTTTGCTGTCCCGTGCGGTGGACCTTACCCCATGCAGCTTGAACCCCAACAGCCGGATTCGCCCGCGCCTGTGGATGGCGGGACCGTGGGCGTCATCGTGCCACGTCCGCTGAAGGGGCCGCTCGACTACCGCGTGCCGGAGGGCATGCATCTCGCGCGCGGCGACATTGTCGAAGTGCCGCTCGGACGCAGCGGTTCCTCCTTGGGCATCGTGTGGGGAAAGGCAGAAGGTACGCTTCCGCCTGAGAAGCTGAAGACTGTCATCCGTCGTTTCGACACGCCGCCATTGCGCGAAAACCTCCTGGTCTTCACCGAGTGGGTGGCAAACTACATTCTCGCCTCCGTGGGTGAGGTGGCGAACATGATCCTGCGGGCGCCGGATGCGCTGGAACCCGAACCCGACCGCAAGGCGATCCGGCTCGGCGCGCATGTTCCTCAAAAGCTCACCCAGGCGCGCGAGCGCGTGCTGGCCGTTGCCGCCGACGGCATGGCGCGACGCCTGCGGGAACTATGTGATGAGTCAGGTGTTTCGCCCGAGGTGGTGCGCAGCCTCGTGAAAATCAGGGCACTGGAGGAGGTGCCTCTGCCGCCAGCCCGGGCGGCTGACACCCCGGACCCCGCACACGCCGGTCCGGCCCTGTCCACGGCGCAGGCCGCGGCTGCCGGCCACATGATCAAGGCCGTGAATGCCGGAGCTTTCGAGGTCATGCTGCTTGACGGTGTCACCGGATCAGGAAAGACCGAGACCTACTTCGAAGCCGTCGCGGCAGCGCTCCTGCAGAAGAAGCAGGCGCTGATCCTCCTGCCGGAAATTGCGCTCACGGTGCAGTTCCTCGACCGTTTCGCGCGGAGGTTTGGCGTGCGTCCGGCGGAGTGGCACTCCGATCTCACGCAGGCCCAGCGCCGCCGCGTGTGGCGGGGCGTTGCCTCGGGCGAGGTTCATGTCGTCGTGGGTGCGAGGTCGGCCCTCTTCCTTCCCTACAGGGAGCTCGGGCTCATCGTCGTGGACGAAGAGCACGAGACGGCGTTCAAGCAGGAAGAAGGCATCATCTACAACGCCCGTGACATGGCCGTGGTGCGCGCGCGCATGGAATCGTGCCCCGTCGTGTTGAGCTCCGCCACGCCATCGCTCGAGACCTGGGTGAACGCGGGGCAGGGGCGCTACGCAAGGCTGCAGCTCGCAGAGCGGCATGGAACGGCAAAGCTGCCGGAAGCAACGCTCATCAACATGCGCGAGGAAGAAACGCGCGCGGGCGAGTTCCTGTCGCCGTCCCTCTGCACGGCCATCGCCGAGACGCTGGCGCAGGGCGAGCAGGCGCTGTTGTTCCTGAACCGGCGGGGCTTTGCGCCGCTCACGCTGTGCAAGGCATGCGGCCACAAGCTGGGTTGCCCGCGATGCACGTCCTGGCTGGTCGAGCATCGCTACAGGAGAAGGCTCGTCTGTCATCATTGCGGTTATGAACGCAGTACGCCGCCATCCTGCCCGGAATGCAAGAATGCCGGAACCTTCATCGCCTGCGGGCCCGGCGTCGAGCGCGTGGCAGAGGAAGTCATCGCGAAGTTTCCGTCGGCACGATCAAGCGTGGCATCCAGTGACACGATGGCAGGGCCGCGACAGATTCAGTCAGCGATCGAGGCCGTCGCGGCGCACGAGGTCGATATCCTCATCGGCACGCAGATCGTCGCCAAGGGACACAACTTCCCGATGCTGACACTCGTGGGCGTGATCGACGCGGACATTGGCCTGGAAGGGGCAGACCCCAGGGCGCGCGAGCGGACTTTCCAGTTGCTGCACCAGGTTGCTGGACGTGCCGGCCGCGCTCAACGCCCCGGCCGCGTGTTGATCCAGACGACGGACCCGCGTCATCCGGTGTTGGTGGCAATGGCCTCGGGCAATCGCGATGCATTCTACGCGGCGGAGTGGACGAGGCGCGAGGCGGCGGACCTGCCACCATTCGCGCGGCTCGCCGCTGTCATCCTGTCGAGCCGCAACGAGCAGCTCGTTCATTCATTCGGCGAGGAACTCGCGGGACTCGCGCCCGATGCGCGTGGCGTGCAGGTCTGGGGCCCGGCGCCCGCGCCCCTGTCGATGATCCGGGGACAGACAAGGCTGCGCTTCGCGGTCCACGCGAGCAAGAACGTGAACCTTCAGGCCTTTCTCAGGGCGTGGCTGGGGCAGGTGAAGGTTCCGGGCGCCGTATCGATGTCGGTGGACATCGACCCGGTGAGTTTCCTCTAGGACGCGATCATCACGCCTTGGGCGAAGTTTTCGCGCGCTCGATGGCTTCCATGATCAGACGCTCGGCATCGCCGGCATCGACCCAGTCGCCCAGCTTGGTCCACTTGCCTTTCTCCAGGTCCTTGTAGTGCTGGAAGAAATGGGCCGTCTGGTCACGAAGGATCGGCGGCAGGTCCTTGTACGATTGCACACCCGTATAGAACGGATGCAGTGCATCGACCGGCACCGAGAGGATCTTCTCGTCAGGCCCTGCCTGGTCACGCATGATCAGCGCGCCGACGGGACGGCAGCGGATCACGGTACCCGCCACGACGGGAACAGGCGCGATGACAAGGATGTCGATCGGGTCGCCATCTTCCGACAGCGTGTGCGGGATGAACCCGTAATTGCCCGGATAGTACATGGCAGTGTGCAGGAAGCGGTCGACGAACAGCGTGCCCGACGCCTTGTCCATCTCGTACTTCACGGGCGTGCCGCCATAGGGGATCTCGATGAGCGCGTGCACATCCTTCGGCGGATTGCGGCCAGAGCTGATCTTGGACAGGTCCACGGCAAGTCTCCTTGGGTTCCGGCCGGCGGATGCAGCTTGATTACGCTGCCGCGACGGCCCAACTATGCTGCGGATAGAGACGGGAGCCCTCGGCATGGTCAATGGCGGATTTGCGGTAGGGATCGCTGTAGGCGTGGCGATCGGGGTGGCGAGCGGCAATTTCGGCATGGGGCTCGCCCTCGGTGTCGCACTGGGTTTCGCCTTCGCCGCGGCCAGCAGGAACAAGCTGAAATCTGAGGACTGAGACGATCCGCGCATTTCCGCGATGTTGCGCTGCAAGGGGGCCTATGCTAGAGCCCGCGCGCACCGCCGCAGGGGCGACCATCGCGCTCGCCCGGCAGTAAAAATCGGTAGCAAATTCAATAACTTAGGCCTTGCCGGGTTCCCGGCGCCCTGGCCCGAGACAACCTTTGTTCTGGAGCCCATAAGATCGTGGCAAGCGAAAACGTATCCGTTGCGGGTCTGGCGGGTCGCTATGCGACCGCCCTGTTCGAGCTCGCGGTGGAATCGAACGCGCTCGATGCGGTGGCATCCGACCTGACGCGCCTGCGTCGCCTGATCGATGGCAGCCCGGACATGGTGCGTTTCGTGCGCTCGCCGGTCTTCACGCGGGAAGAGCAGGGCAGGGCCATCGACGCCATCGTTTCGCGCCTGAACGTCAGCCCGCTGACGAAAAACTTCGTGGGCCTGCTCGCCCAGAAGCGCCGTCTCTTCGCCCTGCAGGGCATTGTGGCCGCATTTGACGCCCTCGTTGCCGCGCGCAAGGGTGAAATCTCCGTGTCCGTGGTCAGCGCGCAGGCGCTGAAGCCCGGCCAGCGCGACGCCCTCGTCTCGACGATCAAGGCGTCCGTGAAGCGCGACGTAAGCATTTCTGAATCGGTCGATCCGTCACTTCTCGGCGGGTTGGTCGTCAAAATTGGCTCCCGCCAGATCGACTCCTCCCTCAAATCCAAACTTGCGCGTCTCGAGCGTGCGATGAAAGGCGCCTAGGGCAAATCCATGGATATTCAAGCCGCAGAAATTTCAGCCATCCTGAAGTCCCAGATCAAGAACTTCGGCGCCGAAGCCGAGGTCAACGAGGTCGGACAGGTTCTCTCCGTCGGTGACGGCATCGCGCGCATCCACGGCCTCGACAAGGTTCAGGCCGGCGAGATGGTCGAGTTCCCCGGCGGCATCAAGGGCATGGCGCTGAACCTCGAAACCGACAACGTCGGCGTCGTGATCTTCGGCA
>CAZYFM010000140.1:0-7930 GCA_964646885.1 uncultured Flavobacteriaceae bacterium | reverse complement strand
ATGAGGTCCAGGAACTGCAGGCCGCGGTTCGTGTACTTCTTGGCGATCGAGATCACGAGACGCAGGTTCGCCTCGACCATCTCCTTCTTCGCCTGGCGGGCTTCGCGCTCGCCCTTCTGGGCTGTACGGACGATGCGCTTGAACTCGGTGATCGGCTGGCGCATTTCCTGCGCAAGCGTCTGGATCTCCATGCGGATGTCGCGGATGCGGTCTTTCTCTTCGGCCGCAAACTCTTTCCAGCCACGGCGCGTCAGGCGGGCAACGCGCTTGATCCAGTTCGGATCAAGTTCCTCGTTCTCGTACTCCTTGAGGAAGTCCTCGCGGGCCACGCCGTGCGCTTCGGACAGGCGCATGAGGCGCGACTCAAGCATCACGAGGCGCTTGTTGATCGAGTACATCTGCTCGACCAGCGCTTCGATGCGCGCATTGTTCAGGCGCAGGCTCTTGACGAGGTCGACCGTGTCATTCTTCAGCTTCTTGAAGCGACGGTCCTGGCTCGAGGAGAGTTCCTCGCTCGACAGGTGAGCCTCGACTTCGGCGTCCTGCAGCTTGCCAAGCTTCTTGTAGAGGTTGGCGATCTCGTCGAAGGTCTCGAGGATCTTCGGCTTGAGGACCGCTTCCATCGCCGCAAGCGAAAGGCTGCCCTCGTCCTCCTCCGGCGCCTCGTCTTCTGCGCGCGACGGGGCTTCGACATTCGTCACGTCATCGGGATCGACGCGCGGCGACGGCGCAGGCTTCGGCGCGGCAGGCGGAACGACACGAAGAACGGGCGGCTTCGGCGGCACGAACGGCTTCGGCGGCTGGAAACCCTGAGGCGCCTGCGCGCCACCGGCTGCAAATTCAGGCGGCATCACCATGCCACCCTCGGCCGCCATTGCCTTGGCTTCCGGACCACCGCCATAGGTCGCTTCGAGGTCAATGATGTCCCTGAGAAGGATCTTCCCTTCGTTCAGCTCGTCACGCCACACCATGATGGCTTCGAATGTCAGCGGGCTTTCGCACAGCGCGCCGATCATCAGCTCGCGTCCGGCCTCGATGCGCTTCGCGATGGCGATTTCGCCCTCGCGCGACAGCAGCTCGACCGAGCCCATCTCGCGCAGGTACATGCGCACCGGGTCGTCCGTGCGCTCGGTCTCTTCCGTCTCGACCTTCGTGACGGCCGCTTCCTCGCGCGCCAGCGCGACGGCACCGCCGCCCTCGCCTTCCTCGTCCTTTTCCTCGGCCTCGGTCACGTTGATGCCCATGTCGTTGAGCATCGCCATCGTGTCTTCGATCTGCTCCGACGAGACGCGCTCTGACGGAAGCACCTTGTTGAGCTCGTCCAGCGTGACGAAGCCGCGCTGCTTGGCGCGCGCGATCATCTTCTTCACCGCAGCGTCGCTGAGGTCGAGAATCGAATCCGGACGTTCCTCCGGCTGCGCCTCGCCACCCTTCGCCGCCGTCTTGCCGGCAGGCTGCTTCCCGTTCGTGGCTGCAGCAGCTTTCTGCTGCGCCTTCTGCGCCGCGGTACTCGTTACTTTGGACATCTCTTTCGGGGACTCTTTCGCTTCTGTCGTCGATTTGCTGTCACTGGACTGCGGCACGGCTTTCGGCGGCTTGGGCTTCGGCGGAGGCAGCGGCTTCACCATCGCCTTCAGGATCGACTTGAGATCCGTGGCCTTGGTCTTGACCGCCTCTTTCGCCGGCGCCTTGGCTGCAGCTTTCTTTTCGGGCTTGGCCGGAGCCTTGTCCTTGGCGGAAGCTGCCTTGCGTTCTGTGGTCTGCTTTTTCGTCACTGCGTCGTCGGTTCCGAGAATGGGTGGACAGGCTTTCGGGATGACCCCGGATCTCTAGAAGGCATCGGGCGGACCCGCCTCGGCGCCAATCGTCGATCTGAGCTCCTGGTCGATGGCCCTCAGCCGGGCAAGGTTCTCTTCGGTCGCCTCGCGCTTGAAGGCTTCGGCGGCCTGCGAATGCTCCTGGGCCAGTTCGGTTAACTTGCGGTGCCGCGAGAGCGCGTGTTCGAACTCACGCCGCACAACGGCGTGGGGCGTGTCAGACCGGGTCACTGCCATAGACTTGAGCATCGGCCGCCGCTCCAATCGCTCACAAACATCCCCGAACCCCCGGTGTCTGAGGTGGTCGCGAAGGCCCTGACTGTCAAGAGATTGGTCCAAAGATGCGGCATGTAGGAGTTCGCCGCGCAATTTGTCAAGATTTGGCTCGGAAATGGTGACCGAAGCCAGCTCCTCGGCATGCGTCTCGAGCAGTACGGGATGGCGCAAAATCGCCAGCAGCAGGACCTCCTCGACCGTTCCCGTCGGAAGCTCCGCGGATTGCCGGGCGCGCCCTGCTGCCGAACGCCGCAGAGCATCCGAGACCGGCGGAGTCCACAGGGGGCGCGCCCCCGGCCGCTCCGGCTTGCCGTTTTTGGGAACAAAGGGTGGACGAGGTCCGCGATCCTGGAAGCGCCGGCCCCCTCCGTCTCCCGCCTCGCGCCGTACCTGCACCGGCGAGAATAAGGCCTTGAGCCGCTCCCGCATCATGGTGCGGTAGTGCTCCTTTACCTTGGCGTCCTCGATGCCATCCACGAGCCGCATGAGGCTGGCCTCGGCCCCTGCCCGCCGCTCGGGCGTGGAAAGGTCGGCGTTCTCGATCTCGCGCCGCCAGAGCATGTCCGACAGCGGCAGCGCCTCGGCCAGCACGGCCTGCATGGCACCCGCCCCCTTCGCCCGGACGAGGTCATCAGGATCCTGCCCTGAAGGCAGCAGCGCAAACCGCAGCGACTGTCCCGGCTTGAGCAGCGGCAGCGCAATGTCGATCCCGCGCTGCGCCGCCTTCATGCCCGCAGCGTCGCCATCGAAGCAGAGAATGGGCTCAGGCGCCGTGCGCCACATCTGCTCGAGGTGCTCTTCGGTCAGCGCCGTACCAAGCGGCGCGACAGCCCCATCGATGCCCGAGGCCGACAACGCGATGACGTCGACATAGCCTTCAACCGCGACAAGCGAGGCACCAAGTGCCACGGCCTTGCGGGCAGGCCCGAAGTTGAACAGCACCGTGCTCTTCCGGAACAGCGGAGTCTCGGGCGAGTTCAGGTACTTCGGCTTGCCATCGGGATCGAGCGTTCGGCCACCAAAGGCGATCACGCGCCCGCGCACATCCTCGATGGGAAACATGACGCGCCCGCGAAACCGGTCATAGGGCGCGCCGCCATCTTCGGGCACGACCAGCAACCCGGCCTCGACCATGTCCTCGACCGTGACGCCCTTGGCCGTCAGGTGGTCTTTCAGCGCATGGCGCGAATCCGGCGAGAATCCAAGGCGAAAGCGCTTCGCCACCGGCCCGGTAAGCTGCCGCCCTTCGAGATAGGCCCGCGCGCGCGAGCCACGGGCACCCTGGAGTTCCGCCTCGAAGAATGCAGCGGCAAGGTCCATGACCTCATGCAGCGACTTGCGCGCCTTCTCGCGCGCTTCCTCGCGGGCATCGCGCTTGGGAAGTTCAAGCCCCGCCTCGCCGGCCAGCTTCTCGATGGTCTCCGGAAAGGACAGCCCCTCGGTCTTCATCACGAAGTCGAAGACGTTCCCGTGTTCGCCACAGCCGAAGCAGTGATAGAAGCCCTTGTCCTCGTTCACCGAGAACGACGGCGACTTCTCGTTGTGAAAGGGACAGAGCCCCGTGTGGTTGCGTCCGCGGCGGACGAGCTTCACCTTCCGGCCGATATAGTCCGTGATGCGCAAGCGGTCGCGCAGCTCGTCCAGGAACCGGGGCGTGAAGCGCATGCGTTAGCCGCCTGCCCCGCTGAGCAGTTCCTTGACGACGCCGTTGGCCTTCGAGAAGTCCATCTTGCCCGCGTGCTTGGCCTTGAGCTCACCCATGACCTTGCCCATGTCCTTGACCGAGGCCGCCCCGGTAGCAGCGATGGCAGCCTTCACCGCAGCCTTCACCTCTTCCGGCCCCATCTGCTGCGGCAGGTAGGCTTCGATGATGGCCTTCTCTTCCTGCTCCTGGCCGACGAGGTCTGCACGGCCGGCCTTCTCGTACGCCTCGATCGAGTCGTTGCGTTGCTTGATCATCTTCTGGAGCATGGCGAGGATCTCCTCGTCATTGAGCGGCGGCTTGCCGAGCCCGCGAGCCTCGATATCCTTGTCCTTCAGGGCTGAATTGATCAGCCGCAGCGTTCCGACCTTCCGGGCGTCCTTGGCCCGCATGGCCTCCTTGAGCGCCTCGTTGAATTTCTCGCGCAGCATGGCAGTCCTCGCATGTCAGTTTTCTCCCCTGATCATACATGGTCGAAGCCCCCCTACCCAACCCTTTGACGCAGAAAGGCGATCAGCCTTGTGGACTGGGACAACAGCGTTTCTTGACGGGGACAAATCCGGTCCAATATGGTCCGCCGAATTTGCGGGGCCGCCGGCCTAAATCCCGCAAAGCCGTGAGCTTTCAGAAATGACGGAATCTGCCAACAGCCCCCGCGAGATGGGTCCAACCCGCTCGCGGAGACGAATCACGGGCGCGCTCGTGCTCGCCGACGGAACGGTTTTCGAAGGACAGGGCTTCGGCTCTCCCGGACAGGCAGTCGGAGAGGTGTGCTTCAACACCGCCATGACCGGCTATCAGGAGATCCTGACGGATCCTTCCTACGCCGCGCAGATCGTCTGCTTCACCTTCCCCCACATCGGAAATGTCGGAACCAACCCCGAGGACATCGAGACCACGACGCCAGCCGCACGCGGCCTGATCGTCAAGGCGGGCATCACCGATCCTTCGAACTACCGCAACGCCCAGCATCTCGACATCTGGCTGAAGAAGAACCGGATCGTGGCACTTGGCGGCATCGACACCCGCGCCCTGACGCGCCGCATCCGCGAGAACGGCATGCCGAACGGCATCATCGCGCACAACCCGACAGGCGACTTCGACCTCGACGACCTGCGCCGCAAGGCACGCGAATGGCCCGGCCTCGAAGGCATGGACCTCGCGAAGGATGTGACCGCAAGCCAGGTCTGGACGCTCGACGAGGGCCGCTGGGACTGGGGCAAGGGGTATGCGCAGAAGCCGGCACATCGCTTCAATGTCGTCGTCATCGACTACGGCGTGAAGCGCAACATCCTCCGCTCCCTGTCGTCGATTGGTGCGCGCCTCGTCATTGTCCCCGCAAGCACGTCCTACGACGACATCGTACGCCTCAAGCCGGATGGCGTCGTGCTGTCAAACGGCCCCGGGGACCCGGCCGCCACCGGCAAGTATGCAGGCCCCGTCATCCGCAAGCTCGTCGACTCCGGCCTCCCCGTCTTCGGCATCTGCCTCGGACACCAGATGCTCGCGCTGGCGCTCGGCGCCACGACGAAGAAGATGCGCCAGGGACACCATGGCGCCAACCACCCGGTCAAGGACCTCTCCACCGGCAAGGTCGAGATCGTGTCCATGAACCACGGCTTCACGGTCGACACATCAACACTGCCGAAAGGCGTGACCGAAACGCATGTCTCGCTGTTTGACGGCACGAACTGCGGCCTGTCGCTGGAAGGCCGCCCCGTGTTCTCGGTCCAGTACCACCCGGAAGCGTCGCCGGGCCCTCACGACAGCCAGTACCTTTTTGATCGCTTCGCAAGGGCGATGGAGCAGCGACGTTGACAACACCACCGGGCATCGACGCATTGAAGGCACGATGGCGCACGCACGTGCAGATGCTCGGGAATTTTTCGGCGCCGCTGGTTGGCAAGCTGTTTGACGATCTCTGCCGCTCCTACGCCGAGCCGCATCGCCGCTACCACACCCTGTCCCACATCAGCTGGCTGTTTGATTGCCTGGAGCAGCACGCCGACGAGATCGAGGATCCCGCGCGCCTTGCCTTTGCGACCTGGTATCACGACATCGTTTACGACCCGAAGCGCAAGGACAACGAAGCGAAGAGCGCCGAGCGCGCGATGAAGGAACTCGACAGCCTTGGCGCGTCGCCGGAGCTGCGTTCACACGTCGTGCAACTCGTCCTCGCCACGCGCGATCACGCGGCTGGCGGACGCGACTATGACGACGACATTTTCCTCGACGCGGACATCGCCATCCTCGGCGCGCCCGAAGCCGAGTACAGGGCATACGCCCGACAGGTTCGTGAGGAATATGGCCATCTTGACGAGGCCGCATGGAGATCGGGTCGCTCTGCATTCCTCGCAGGAATGAGCGATCGCCCCAGGCTCTTCAGGACGGGAATGTTCGAGGGAACCTATGCCGGACAGGCCCGCGCCAACATGCGCCGGGAACTCGGCGAGTTGGCAGGTGCCGCATGAGCGACACCCGCCAGCTTCAATCGATGGGCTCAGTAGCGGTAGCCGACGCCCACGCCGAAGACGACCGGATTGATGTCCACATCGGCTTCAGCATCAATGGCGCCGCTGATGGTGACGTCGGTGTTGATGTAAATCTTCTTGACGTCGACGTTGACCGCCCAGCCATTGCCGAACGGAATGTCGATGCCCGCCTGCAGCGCAAGGCCGAACGAGTCATCGTACTCGATGTCGAGGCCATTCGGCTCGTCCACGCCGAAGAACGTCGTGTAGTTCACGCCGACGCCGACATACGGGCGCATCGAAGTGCCCTTCGGGTCGAAGTGGTACTGCAGCGTGACCGTCGGCGGCAGCAGCCAGACGCTGCCAAGATCGGCGCCAGACGTATGAACCACATCGTGCGGCGTCACTGCAGCGATGGCTTCAAGGGCAAAGTTCTCGGACAGAAAATAGGTGACGTCGACTTCCGGCACGACCGTGTTGTCGATTTCTACGTCGCCGCCGATGGAAACGTCTGCATGCTCGGCCGGGGCAACAAGAATGCCACGGGCGCGCACCATCCACGGACTGTCGTTGGCGGCGAGCGCAGGCGCCACGATGGCCGAACTGGCAGCAAGCGCCAGCGCGGTGAGTTTCAGATTCAGTTTCATTTCAAGGGTCCCTCAGGTTTGCAGCACTTCGCGTTTGGACCCCCACGAAGCCAGACTGTCAAAAATCCCTACAGAATCGTGGTTAACCAACTCCTAATTTGCCGTGGCGCGGCCGCCTCACGCGCCCTCCAATCGATGGTTTGAGACATGCCAAAAAGAACAGACATAGACACCATCCTCATCATCGGTGCAGGACCGATTGTCATCGGCCAGGCATGCGAGTTCGACTACTCAGGTGTACAGGCGTGCCGCGCGCTGAGGGCTGAAGGCTACCGCATCGTGCTGGTGAACTCGAACCCGGCCACCATCATGACCGATCCGGAAATGGCGGATGCGACCTACATCGAGCCGATCACGCCGGAGTTCGTCGCCAAGATCATCGCCCGCGAACGTCGTGAGCATCCGAAGTCGCGCATCGCGATCCTGCCGACCATGGGCGGCCAGACGGCGCTGAACTGCGCACTCGACCTCAACAAGGCCGGCGTCCTGAAAAAGTACGGCATCGAGATGATTGGCGCGCGTCCGGAAGTCATCGAGAAGGCGGAAGACCGCCTGCTCTTCCGCGAGGCGATGGAACGCATTGGCCTTGAGTGCCCGCGCTCGCGCATCGCAACGACACGCGAGGAAGCCCTGTCGGCGCTCGAGCATGTCGGCCTGCCCGCGATCATCAGGCCCTCTTTCACGCTCGGTGGCCAGGGCGGCGGCATCGCCTACAACAGGGAAGAATTTGTCGAGATCGTCGAGCGCGGCATCGACGCCTCGCCGGTCAACTCCGTCCTGATCGAGGAGTCCGTGCTCGGCTGGAAGGAATACGAGATGGAAGTCGTCCGCGACCGCGCGGACAACTGCATCATCATCTGTTCGATCGAGAACATCGATCCGATGGGCGTGCATACCGGCGACTCGATCACGGTTGCCCCTGCCCTGACGCTGACCGACAAGGAATACCAGGTGATGCGCAACGCCAGCATCGCCGTGCTGCGCGAGATCGGCGTTGAAACGGGAGGCTCGAACGTC
>CAZYFM010000139.1:0-8092 GCA_964646885.1 uncultured Flavobacteriaceae bacterium | reverse complement strand
GGCAGCATCATCATGCCCATCGCCATCAGCAGCGAGGCGATGACCATGTCGATGATCAGGAAGGGTATGAACAGGAGGAAGCCGATCTCGAACGCACGCCGCAATTCGCTGATCAGGAACGCCGGAATGAGGATGCGAAGCGGCGTTTCCGCGGCAGTGGCCGGCGGCTTCTGCTTGGCCAGGTTGAAGAAGAGCTCGAGGTCGCTTTCGCGGACATGCTTCAGCATGAAGGCGGCGAGGGGAGCGGTCGTCTTCGTGAAGGCTTCCGCGACCTCGATCTTTTCCTCCATGAGCGGCGAGATGCCGTCATTGTAGGCCTTTTCGAGCGTGGGTCCCATCACGAAGGCGGTCAGGAACAGGGCGAGCGAGATGATGACGCTGTTGGGCGGGCTCTGCTGGATGCCGATGGCCGTCCGCAGCAGCGACAGCACGACCACGATGCGCACGAAGCTCGTGACCATGATCAGGATCGAGGGCGCAATGCTCAGGATCGTGATGAGGGCGACAAGCTGGATCAGCCGTTCCGTAAAGCCCGAGCCTTCCTTGCCGAAGTCGATCGTCATCTGCTGCGCCGCAGCCGGTTCGACCGAGGCCACGAGCATCATGACTGCAACAAGGATGAGGCCGGCAAGTTTCACAGGCGCGGTTCCGTCTTGATCGTGACAAAGGTGGAGTTCGAGATCGGCGCCTCCGGGATGTCCTTGACCTTGAGCCGGTCATCCAGGATCACGTCGCCATGCGGCGAGAGCAGCACCAGGTATTCCTCGTCGTCGCGCCGCACGAGGATCACGCGGCGGCGGGCGTCGATGAGCAGGGATTCAGTCACGCTGAGGCGGCGATCGCCCGCGCGACGCTGGGCAAACTGCAGTCCGCCGACCGCGCGCAGCAGCAGCGCGATGGCACCGATGAGTGCCAGCACGAAGATCAGGGCTGCGCCAAACTGAAGGTAATTCGTCGTTTCCATGATGACGTTTCGACCCCTCGTTAGGATTGGAGAATGCGCGCGTAACCTTAAGCGCGCCTAAACATCCGGCAGATTTTTCCTGGTGAACACAAGATTAATTCCGGACCCGCCGGAAGGTCTGCGCGACTTTGCGCGGCGGCACGCGCACGTTGCAGAAAATTTTTCCCGTGCCCTTAAGTCGACCTTAAGCCTAAGGGGCAAAACTTGCCGTCTCATAAGAACGTTTTCCTGAGACGCGGGTGTCCCATGAGCTTCAACGGTTTACCACTGATCGGAATGATCCAGCAGAAGATGAGCTGGCTGAACGATCGGCAGACGATCCTGGCACGCAACATCGCCAATGCCTCCACCCCCGGCTTCGTGCCGCAGGACATGCGGGCAAACGACTTTGCCGCCGCCCTGGCCGGCGCCGGCGCATCGGGCCTGAGCACCACAAACGCCCTTCACATCCAGCCACGCTCGATGGTGTCGGGTGCGGGCCAGGTGGTGAGGGCACCGGACTCCCGCTCGTCGCCGGATGGCAATTCGGTGGTGATCGAGGAGCAGATGCTCAAGGTCTCGCAGACACAGATCGACTACGCGCAGGCCGCGGGTCTCTACAAGAAGATGACGGGCATGTGGCGCATGGCGCTGGGCGGCGCCCAGTAAGCCCGAACGCGCAGACGTCTGGAAGGGAGTACGCACCATGGAAATGATGAAGTCGATGCTGATCGCCGCGGCGGGCATGCGCGCGCAGGCCGAACGCTGGCGGGTCATCGCCGAGAACCTCGCCAACGCGTCCTCGACGGCCACCAAGCCCGGCGAGGATCCCTATCGCCGCAAGATCCCGGTCTTCAAGGCCGAGCTCGATCGCGTGACTGGCGCGGAGACCGTCAAGGTGGCGCGCGTCACGAAGGACATGTCCGAGTTCCGCGAGCAGTTCATGCCGGGCCATCCGGCAGCGGACGCCCGCGGCTACGTGAAGATGCCCAACGTGAACTCGCTCATCGAGATGATGGACATGCGCGAGGCGCAGCGGTCCTACGAAGCAAACCTCAGCGTGATCGACAACACGCGCTCCATGCTGGCGCGCACTGTCGACCTGCTGAAGCGCTGATAACCTAGGAGGCCCCGGCCATGGCAGGCATGATCAATCCCGCAGCACTGAACGCCTATGCCCGCGCCGCCAAAATCGGCGGTGGCGAGGGCGTCGGTGCAGGGGACACGATGTCGTTCGGCGATGTGCTGGGCGGCGTCCTGAAGAATGCGGTCGAGACCGGCAAGACGGCGGAAGTCAAGGCCGCCGGCCTCGTGCAGGGCAAGGGTGACCTCGTCGACGTCGTGAGCGCGGTCAACGCGGCCGAGATGTCCCTCGAGACGGTTGTCGCCATCCGCGACAAGGTGATTGCGGCCTACCAGGACATCCTGAGGATGCCGATCTAGGTCGCCTGAAGGTCAACAAGAAGAACAAAGGGGTGTCGTCATGGGCGGAGCAGAAGCACTGGACCTGGCACGTGAATCGATGTGGGTCCTGGTATTGATGACCGGACCGATCATGATGGTCGGCCTCGTCGTGGGCCTCGCGGTAGGCCTTCTCCAGGCCCTCACGCAGATCCAGGAAGCGACCCTCGTATTCGTTCCCAAGATCCTGTCGATCTTCATCGCCGTTATCCTTCTGTTACCTTTTATGGCCGCAACTATGTCCGGTCTGATGACGACGATCGTCCAGATGATCATCCACCCCTGAACAGGGCCGGCCGCGCGCGCAGATGAATCCCATCCAAGACCTTCTGCCGGCGGACATCCTCATCTTCATGCTCGTGTTCTCGCGCGTGGGCGCGATGACCATGACGCTGCCGGCGCTCGGTGAAATGACGATCCCGGCCCGCGCGAGGCTGATGATCGCGCTGGCCCTCTCGCTGGTGCTCATGCCGCTCGTCGGCAACCTTTATCCCGCCGGCGTCCGCAGCGTGCCGGCCGTTCTTGCCTCCATCGTCATCACCGAAGTCGTGGTGGGCATTGCCATCGGCCTGCTGCTGCGCATGGTCATGGGGGCGGTCCAGGTCGCCGGCAACGTGATCGCCACGCAGACAGGCCTGGCTTTCGCGCAAGGCGTCGACCCGACACAGGGCGCGCAGGGGGCTCTCGTTTCGCTGTTCCTGTCCCTGCTGGCCACGACGCTGATCTTCATCAGCGACCTCCACCACCTGCTCATCGGCGGCATCGCCCATTCCTTCACGACCTTCCCGCCGGGCAAGCTGCCCGCGACCGGAGACCTGCTGCAGCTCGCTGTCGAGATCACGTCGGGCATGTACCTCATCGGCATCCAGATGTCGGCGCCCTTCATCGTCTTCGGCCTGATCGTCTATGGCGGCGCCGGTGTCGTGGCGCGCATGATGCCCCAGCTTCAGATCTTCTTCCTGGTCACGCCCATCAACATCCTGGCGGGCTTCGTGATCCTTGGCCTCACTGTCTCGACGATGATGATGTGGTTCCTGGAGTTCTTCTCCTCCCGGGCCCAGCTCTTCGTCCCGCATTAGCCGGAGACTGACCGGCGATGGCGGAAGAAAATGATGATGGCCAAAAAACCGAACAACCTACCCAACACAAGCTCCAGCAGGCGGAAGAGAAGGGCGACGTAACCCAGTCGCCCGACGTGGCAGCCTGGCTCGTGCTGGCGGCGGCCACGGCCTACCTGATGATGTGGAGCCCCATGACGGCGGACTCCCTGCGCAGGATGCTGACCGGGTTCATCTCCGGTGCCCACAACATCCACCTGTCGGCCGAGACCGCAAACGGCTTTGCCTTCACCCTCGGCTTCGAACTGATCCAGGTGCTTGCCGCCCCCTTTGCGATCCTCGTGGTCGTCGGCGTCGGCGCCCATGTCATCCAGCACCGCCCGGTGTTCTCGCTCGAGAAGATCGCGCCCAAGTTCAGCCGCCTCAATCCCATGGCCGGCTTCGAGCGCCTGTTCGGGCGCATGGCGCTGGTCAATTTCGTGAAGGGCCTCCTCAAGACGGCCGCCATCGCGATCGCCATCACCATGACGATCTGGCCCAGCAAGGAGAAGATGCTGGCCATGATCACCCTCCCGGTCAGCCTGCTGCTGGGGGAGGTCCTGTCGCTGCTGGGCCAGGCCATGATCGCCGCCCTCTCGGTCCTCGGCGTGATCGCCCTGGCGGACTATGGCTGGCAGTATTTTGAGCGCATGCGTCGCCTAAAGATGACACGTGAGGAGATCAAGGAGGAACACCGACAAAGTGAAGGCGATCCGGTAGTTAAGCAGCGTCTTAGACAAATTCGTTCAGAACGTGCCCGTAAGCGTATGATGTCGGCTGTCCCCAAGGCAGCCGTGATTATCACCAACCCGACGCACTACGCGGTCGCTTTGGCCTACGAATCAGGCAAGATGGGGGCGCCCGTCTGCGTTGCCAAAGGCGTCGATCACGTTGCGTTGAAAATTCGTGAAATCGGAAAGGAAAACAACGTTCCGATCGTCGAGAATCCGCCCCTCGCGCGGGCTCTCTATGCCTCTGTCGATGTGGATGAAACAATCAAGCCGGAGCATTACAAGGCGGTGGCCCAGGTCATCGGCTTCGTGATGCGCTTGAAGGGCAAGGTAACATCCGCGCGTACAGAGCGTCGTAAATGAACCCAGCGACCGAAAAGTCGACCCCGCCTGCCGAAAACAAGCCCGCCGCCCCGGCTCCCCAGCCCTGGTGGCGCCAGCTGAACCTGTCCTTTTCGCCGGCGCAGCTGGCGATGGGACTGTTCGGCCTCGCGTGCCTGATCGGCCTTGCCGTCGTCGCCTGGCCGCAGGCCGCCGGCTTCGGAGGCCTCGCATTCCTGATCGGCATCACGATCTGCGGCTCCGCGCTCATCCTCGCCATCACCTCCGGCCGCCTGATTCCGGCCGAGTCGCCTGCGCGCCTGTTCGGCACTGCGCTCGACACCGACCCGCGCGCCTGCTGCATCACCATGCCCGATGGCTCGGTCGCCTACGCCAATCCGGCCTGGCGCAAGCTCTTCGGCCGCTCCGCAGCGGGCGGCGAGGTCCTGCCCGTCGCCGGCTTCTCGTCCGACCAGGAAACCGCCCAGCGCCTCTACGCGCTGGTGAGGGCCGCCAGCCTCAAGGAAGCCCGCGAGGAAGAGCTCAAGCTCCGCAACATGGCCAGCAAGTGGGTCAGCGTCGCCGTCGCACCGATCTCGAGCGGCGGCCACACGGTCTGGCGCGTCACCGACCTCGCACCGCGCCGTCCCATCCTGCAGTCGGTCGACAACCAGGCCCGCTCGGTCGTGGTCCAGTTGCGTCCCGTCGAGCAGCCGGCAGGGCAGGCACCGGCCGAGCCCCACATTCCGAAGTTCATCCAGGACGCGCCCGTTGCCGTCGCCCTGTGCGCCGCGGATGGCACGGTGATCGAGGCCAACGCCGCGCTCGCATCGCTGGTCAGCATCGACCCGTCCCGCATCAACGGCAAGTCCATCTTCTCCTGCTTCGTCGAGCAGACCGTGCAGACCACCAAGGCGCGCCTGTCATTGCTCAATGTGGGCGACGTCTCCCGCGCGCCGGTCGAGGTCCGCTTCCCGAACGACGACAAGCGCACGGCCCAGCTCTTCGCCTCCAAGTTCAATCCGGACGAGGCCTCGGGCGTCGCCTATGCGATCTACCTCGTCGACACGACGGGCCAGACCGCGCTCGAGCGCCAGTACGCGCAGGGCCAGAAGATGCAGGCCATCGGCCAGCTTGCCGGCGGCATCGCGCACGACTTCAACAACCTGCTGACCGTGATCAACGGTGTCACCGAGTTGCTGCTGCAGAAGTGTCCGCCCGGCGATCCGTCTTTCTCGGACCTGAACAACATCCACTCCAACGGCGTGCGCGCGGCCTCGCTGGTCCGCCAGCTCCTGGCCTTCTCGCGCCAGCAGACTCTCGAGCCGCAGGTGCTGAACCTGACCGACCTCGTCGCCGACTGGACCGTCACGCTGCGCCGCCTCATCGGCGACCGCGTGAAGCTGAAGGTCGAGCATGGCCGGGACCTCTGGCCCGTCCTCGCCGACCCGAACCAGCTGGGCAACGTGCTCATCAACCTCTCCGTCAATGCGCGCGACGCGATGCCCAATGGCGGCCAGCTCACGGTGCGCACGGCGAACCAGACGCTGAAGGAGAACACCTCCTTCCTCGACGTCCTCATGCCACCGGGCGAGTACGTCATGATCGAGGTTCTCGACAGCGGCATCGGCATCCCGACCGAGAACCTCAGCAAGATCTTCGATCCGTTCTTCACGACCAAGGAACCGGGTCGCGGCACGGGCCTCGGCCTCGCCTCGGTCTATGGCATCGTCAAGCAGACCGGCGGCTTCATCTTCCCCGAGTCCGAAGTGGGCAGGGGCACGGCCTTCCGCATTTACCTGCCGCGCCATGTACCCAAGCCCGTCGTGGGTCCGAAGGAAACCGAAAAGCCGCCGACGCCGCGCGACCTGACCGGCGTCGGCACGATCCTTCTCGTCGAGGACGAGGACGCCGTGCGTGACTTCGCCGTCCGCGCGCTCACCATGCGCGGCTACAGGGTCATCGATGCCTGTGGCGGCGAGGAAGCCCTCGAGATGATCGAGGAACACAAGGGCGAGATCGATCTGGTCGTCTCCGACGTCGTCATGCCCGGCATGGACGGCCCGGCGCTCGTCAAGGAAATCCGCAAGACCAACCCCTCGATGCCTGTCATCTTCATGTCGGGTTACGCCGAGGGCGCCTTCCGCAATGCGGGCGACGACAAGCCCGAGGATTTCCATTTCATCGCGAAGCCGTTTACGCTCAAGTCGCTGACCGAGAAGGTCAAGGAGATCCTCGAGCAGGAATAGGGCGCAGCACCACGTGACGACACCCGATCCCGAAACCGTCCTGTATCGGGTGTTCTCCCAGCGCTTTCCCACGGAAGACGCCTGCCTCGACCACCTGCTGCAGCTGCGCTACGGCAATCCCGGCACCTGTCCGCAGTGCCAGCGCAAGGGCCGCTTCCACCGCCTGCGCCAGCAGCCCGCCTATGTCTGCCAGTGGTGCGCCCATCACATCCACCCGAAGGCCGGCACGCCCTTCGCGCGCACGCGTACGCCGCTGCAGGACTGGTTCTACGTGATGTTCCTGAGCTGCGTCGGCCACAAGCGCATGACCGCGCGCGAGGTGCAGCGCCAGCTCGGCATCACCTACAAGACCGCCTGGCACATGACCCACGCCATACGCTCCTATCTCGGCAATTCTTGAGCCGTCAGGCACGCCATCGGCGAGGGATCGAAAGATGACACGTGCAACGATGTTTCACGATTTCGTGGCTCGTTTCCGCCGTTTATTTTCAGGAAGATGACACTTTCGTCGTTGTTTTTGCATTTGTCCGTCTTGGGAAGCGCGAGATTTGGACGAGGGCGACTGGCGCCTTCCGTGGGCGAGCTCCGGGCCACTCCCACCGCATTTCCTTTTCGCGCGGGGCACACGAGGCGGTCGCCTGGGGCACAGGGCCTTGAGGTCCGCCGGTTATCGATTCAGTTGTCAAGTCTGCGGCGGCTGAAGCCACACGCTAAAAGAACAATATAAGAACATTCGTCGAGCGTCAAGCGCCCCAGGCGCGACCTTTTGGACAAGCCTCTCATGGCGCGCTATCCTCGTCTGGACGACGGCGACGGTCGCCACCTTGGTGATTTGCTTTAGGGCGCAAAGGCTGCGGGGCTTGAGGGGAGACTGGGAGTTAAGATGTCACCGAAATGGAGTCTGACCCCGATCCTTTTTGCGCTCGCTTTGTCCATGCTGGCGGGCAATGCAGTTGCAGGCCAACAAGCTGCGAACCCGCCCGATGTGTGCCGCAATTTCATTTTCAAGTCTCATTCGTACACGGCATGCGACTTTGATGCGCGGCAGCAGCGACTTTCGATCGTCGTCATGAAACCTCCGGCGTCGAATGCCTTCAAGTCCTTGAGGTCAGCCCATGACGTAGCTTTCGCCGTGAATGCCGGAATGTTTCATCCCAACGGAACTCCAGTGGGGCTGCTCATACAGAATGGGGCGCGCATTACGCCTCTCAACTTGTCCATTGATCGACATGATCCACCCGGCAATTTTTTCTGGAAGCCAAACGGAGTGTTTGCCGTGACGAGCGACAA
>CAZYFM010000138.1:0-8194 GCA_964646885.1 uncultured Flavobacteriaceae bacterium | reverse complement strand
CGAGCGTGCGCGTGTTGCCGACGATGTTGATGCGTTCGATGTAGACGCGCGGGCCTTCCTCGATCTTGAAGACGACGTCGACGGTCTTGTCTTCCTTGTTGCGGCGAACGCGCGGGCGGATATCGACGAAAGCATAGCCCTTCGTGCCGGCTGCCATCGTCAGGGCGTCGACGCTCTTGTCGATGAGTTCGGCGTTGTACTGCTCGCCACCTTCGAAGCGGATGAGTTCCTGGAGGTCGTTGACCGGGATTTCCTTGAGCTTGGTGTCAATTTCGACCTTGCCGAAATTGTACTTCTCGCCTTCCTCGATCGTGAAGGTGATGTAGAAGCCGCTGCGATCCGGCGCGAGTTCGGCGACGGCCGAGATCACGCGGAAGTCTGCGTAGCCTTCAGACAGGTAGAAGCGGCGCAGCTGCTCGCGGTCAAAGGTCAGGCGATCCGGATCGTAGTTGTCGTTCGTCTGGAGGAAGTTCCACCAGACCGACTCACCGGTCGCGATCTTGTCGCGCAGCGTGCCGTCGCTGAATTCCTTGTTGCCAATGAAGATGATGCGGCTGACGCCAGTGGTCGGGCCTTCATTGACCTCGAAAACGAGATCGACGCGGTTCTGGCCCAGCTGGACAGTCTTGGGCTCAACCTGGGCAGCGAAGCGGCCCGAGCGACGATAGACTTCGAGGATGCGCTGGACGTCGGCCTGGACCTTCGCGCGCGAAAACACCATGCGCGGCTTCAGCTGGACTTCGTCTTCGAGCGTCTTGTTTGAAATCTTGGAGTTACCGTCGAAAGCGATGCGATTGATGATCGGGTTTTCGACGACCTTTACGGTCACGACGCCATTGGCCTGCTGGATCTGGACGTCAGCGAAAAGGCCGGTGGCGAAAAGCGTCTTGAGGGACTGGTCAACCTGGGACTGCGAATACGGCGCGCCTTCCTTGATGACCATGTAGGAAACAACGGTCGATTCCTCGATGCGCTGGTTTCCTTCAACCACGATCCGCTGGACGGTGGGGCCTTCCGCGTCCTGCGCGTGGACAGCAGCGGTCTGAAGAAACACCGCCGCAACGAGCGCCAAAAACAATCCCAGTACTCTATTCATTCGTTCACGCCCCGCGGCAGAAAACACAGATACTGCTGACTCTTCACGAACTGAAACCGGATCATCCTGAAGAACCAAGCTTTGTGAGGTCATTCCAGGTTGCGAACAGCAACAGGCAGACCACAAACGCCAGTCCAATACGAAAACCCAGCTCCTGGGCCCGCTCCCCCAGCGGACGCCCACGCACTGCTTCTATGCCATAGTACAGGATATGTCCCCCGTCGAGCATCGGTATTGGAAAAAGATTGAGTAAACCGATGCTTACGGACAACACCGCCGCCAGGTTGATTAATGCGACAACCCCAAACTGGACGGCGACTTTCCCAGAAACCGTGGCGATTCCGATCGGGCCCGACAACTGCTGGTAGTCCGCACTTCCGGTCAAGAGTTGGCCGATAAAATAAAATGTCTTTACCACGATGAATTTGACTTCATCGGCAGCCGCAAAAACAGCTGCCGGGAGGCCGAATGTTACATGCACGTAAGGTTCAGGCGAACCTTTCGCGTATACGGCGAATCCCGCAGCCTCCAATACCTGCTGGTCTGCACCAGCCGAGGCCGACGCAGAGACGGGCGAAGGCGTCAGCGACAATTCCACCTGCTCGCGATTCCACGGCTTCTTGGGGGTCGGCTTGGAGCGCGCGATGATCAGCTTCACGGGCTTGCCTGCCGCTTCGCGAAGGGCCTTTGCGATGTCCGCGAACGTCGAAACTCCCTGGCCGTTGACGCCAACAATGATGTCGTTGGGCTTGAGGCCGGCGACTGCAGCCGGCGAGCCTTCGACGACCGTCTGCACTTCACCCGGAATGACAGGGCTGATGCCGACGCCCGGGTCCTTGATCGGGGCGCCGAAGCTGTCGGGCTTCGAAATCATGGTGGGTGTCACGACGATCTGCTCGCGCGCGCCTTGGCGTTCGACCACGAACTTCAGCGGATGGCCGTTTGCGACCGAGACGATCTTCACAATCGCCGAAAAATCGCTGATTTCCTGACCGTCGATGCTGATCACGCGATCACCAGGCTTCAGGCCCGCAAGTTCAGCCGGGTAGCCCGGCTTCACATTGCCGATGACGGGCGACGACGCGTTTGATCCGTACACGAGGAAGAAGCCGGTCAGGATGACCAGCGCCAGAATGAAATTCGCGAGTGGGCCGGCCACCGAAATGATGGACTTCTGCCACCACGTCTTGTGGTGGAACGACCGCGCGCGATCTGCATCCGAGATGCGGTTCAGCTTCTCGTGGTCCGGTGTGCTGGCGGCGCCTTCGTCACCCCAGAACTTGACGTAGCCACCCAAAGGCAGGGCTGCAATCTTCCAGCGTGTGCCGTAGCGATCAGTAAATCCCAGCAATTCCTTGCCGAATCCGATCGAGAAGGTCTCGACCTTGACGCCGAAATACCGGCCCGCGAGGAAGTGTCCAAGTTCGTGGACGAAGACGACGAGCGAGATGACGAACAGAAACCCAAGGCCGCCCAAGGCGAAGTTGGTAATGAGTTCAAGCATCCGAGTGAGCCCTGTTGATAAACCGGTTGTGTCGAAGCGCCGCTAACTTTTCAATGCACGTTTGGCGTGTTGCCTGGCTTGCGAATCTAGCGCCATCACGTCTTCGAGGGTTTCCGGATCGGTACGCCCAAGGGAAACCTGCGCGAGCGTTTGGTCAACGACCCGCGCGATGCCCGCAAAATCAAGCTTTCCCGCCAAAAATGCCGCGACCGCTTCTTCGTTCGCTGCATTAAGGATGGTCGTTGCCGCCTGTCCGGCGGCCATCGCTTCCTGTGCCAGTTTGAGGCAGGGGAACCGGTTCAGGTCAGGCGCCTCGAAAGTCAACTGGCCCAATTCGGTCAGGTCGAGACGCTTGGTCGGCGCCTTGATTCTGTCCGGATAGCCCAGCGCATAGGCGATGGGCGTGCGCATGTCGGGGCTGGCGAGCTGGGCGAGCACCGAACCATCCGCATAGGTCACGAGGCAATGCACGGCCTGCTGCGGGTGAACGACGACGCCGAGGCGGTCGGGGGGCGTGGCGAACAGGTGGTGCGCCTCGATCAGTTCGAGCCCCTTGTTCATCAGCGTTGCCGAGTCGACGGAGATCTTTGCGCCCATCGAGTAATTGGGGTGCTTGCAGGCCTGTGCCGGGGTTACGGAGCGCATCTGCTCCATCGACCAGGTGCGGAATGGCCCGCCGGAGGCTGTCAGCACCACGCTTTCGATGGCTGCAGCATGCTCCGCGCTGAAGACCTGAAAAACCGCGTTGTGCTCGGAATCGACCGGCAGGAGGGTCGTGCCGTGGCGCCGAACTTCCGACATGAAGAACCGGCCGGCCGAGACAAGGCATTCCTTGTTTGCGAGGGCGACCGTGCGCCCCCGCGCGACTGCGGCAAGCGTTGGTTCAAGACCCGCAGCGCCGATGATGCTTGCCATGACCCATTCGGCGTCGCGGCGGGCGGCCTCGAGCACGCCCTCACGGCCGGCGGCGATCTCGATGCCGAGACCGGACAATTCCGCCTTCAGGTCCGCGTAATGCCTGTCGTTACCGATCGCAATGAAGGCAGGCTTCAGGCGACGCGCCTGGTCGGCCAGAAGCCTGGCGTTGTCGTTGGCCGTGAGCGCAACGACGCGGTAGGCCCCTGCCCCGCTTGCGTTGCGGCTTTCGATGAGCTCGACGGTGTTGGCTCCCACCGATCCCGTCGACCCCAGGATGGTCACCGTCTTGGGTGTGCCCGTGCTCACGGCGCCGCCCACACGACCGGCGAGTGGCCGATGATGCCGGTCAGGATGGCAACGCCAGCGGTTGCCACGATCATGCCGTCCAGCCTGTCGAGAGCGCCCCCATGGCCCGGGATCAAGTCGGACGCGTCCTTCACGCCGAATGTTCGCTTGAGAAAGGATTCGGCAAGGTCACCACACTGCGTGAGCAGCGAGACGCCGGCGCAGGCCAGCACGAAGGTCTCGCGCGCCACGAACCCCGTCACCTGCGTCAGTACGATGCCGGCGACGATGCCGGCAGCGAGACCCGAAACGGCGCCAACCCAGGTCTTGTTTGGCGAAATGAACGGGGCGAGCTTCGGACCTCCCAGAGAGGAACCTGCCAGATAGGCCGCGCTGTCGGTGGCCCACACGATACAGAGCAGCCAGACCACGGTTTCCAGTCCATAGGGCGAGAGCATCCGCAACTCCGCGAACGCCAGGCACGGCAAGGCGATGAAGATGATTCCCATCACCGTCCAGATCGAACGCTCGCCGAGCCGCTGCGCGTAGACATTTCCGATCAGCGCCATCAGGAACACGCAGGCCATCGCATAGTTCGCGTGGCCAGCGACGAGCAGCGCCTGCGACCCGACAATGGCGGCCGCATGCAAGGCGATCCTCCAGCCGAACTGTCGCTCCCTGTGCACGATCATCACCCATTCGCGGGACATGGCGATCCCTGCCGCCGACGCCCAGATCGCCAGCACCCAGCCGCCAGCGTAGACAGCCGCCAGGGCCGACGGGATGAGGACAAGGGACGTGATGATGCGGGGCCAGAGAGACGAAGTCCGTGCGCTCACTGTGGTCATTCGCCCGCCGATAGATCTCGCCCGCCGAAGCGGCGGTCCCTCGACTGATATTGCCGGATGGCGTCGGTCAAATGCAACTCGCTGAAATCCGGCCACAAAGTGTCCAGAAACACGAATTCAGAGTAGGCCGTCTGCCAGAGCAGGAAGTTGCTGAGGCGCTTCTCGCCGCTCGTCCGGATGACCAGATCCGGGTCCGGGATGCCCGCCGTTGCCAGATGTGACGCGAAGAGCTCACGGGTGATGGCCGAGGGATCGAGCCGACCGGCCTGGACTTCCAGCGCAATACGCCGGACGGCATCGACGATCTCGTCCTGTCCGCCATAGTTGAAGGCGATCGTCAGGATGAGGCCCGTGTTCGCGGCCGTCTTGCGGTGCACTTCGTCGATGAGGTCGACAATGTCCGGGTCGAGCCCGGTCCGCGCACCAATAATGCGGATCTGCACGCCATTGGCGTTGAGTTCTTCGATGTCGGAGCGGATGTACATCCGAAGGAGCCCCATCAGGTCGGAGACCTCGGCGACGGGACGCTTCCAGTTTTCGGATGAAAAGCCGAACAGGGTCAGGTGCCGGATGCCCAGGCGACCGGCAGCCCGAACCGTCGTGCGGACGGCACCCACGCCTGCGCGATGGCCCATCACGCGTGGCAGCATGCGCGCCTTGGCCCAACGTCCATTGCCATCCATGATGATGGCGATGTGGCCGGGAAGCCGATTACCCGTCGGTTCTGGCGCAGCCTGCGACATCCATCGTGATCCGCAAGGTCGTCCTAGACCTGCATGATCTCCTTTTCCTTCGCCGCGTAGGCCTCGTCTATTTCCTTGATGTGGCTGTCGGTGGCCTGCTGGACCTTTTCCGACATCTTCTTGTGCTCGTCCTCGCTGATCTGATGCTCCTTCTCGAGCTTCTTCAGATGCTCCATCCCATCGCGACGGATGTTGCGCACCGCAATGCGGGCCGCTTCCGAGTACTTCGCCGCGATCTTCGAGAGTTCCTTGCGGCGGTCCTCCGTCAATGGCGGGATCGGGATACGCAGCAGCTGGCCGTCGACCTGCGGGTTGAGGCCGAGGCCGGCACCCCTGATGGCCTTGTCCACCGCGATCACGAGACCACGATCCCAGACCTGCACCGTGAGCATGCGCGGCTCCGGTGCGTTGACGGTGCCCACCTGGTTAAGCGGCATGTTGCTGCCATAGGCGTCGACCTGGACGGGTTCGAGCAGGCTCACGCTCGCGCGTCCTGTGCGAAGGCCCGAGAACTCGTGCTTCAGGGTCTGGACGGCTCCCCTCATGCGCTTGTTCAGGTCATCTAGGTCGAATGGCTTGGATTGTGCCATGGAGTTCCTCCCGTGGGCGCCGGGGTGCGCCCGTTCAAGTTCCGATGATGGTGCAGAGACCCTGTCCCTGCAGCACGCGAACGAAGTTCATTTTCTCGTGGATGTTGAAGACCACGATCTTGATGTTGCTGTCGCGGGCCAGCGCGACGGCAGAAGCGTCCATGACCTTGAGTTCGCGGCTCAATACTTCCGTGTGGGACAGGCGGTCGTAACGCTCGGCATTCGGGTTCTGTTTCGGATCTTCCGAATACACGCCATTGACCTGCGTTCCCTTCATGATGGCGTCCACACCCATTTCGGCAGCCCGCAAGGCTGCCGCGGTGTCCGTCGTGAAGAAGGGATTGCCGGTGCCTGCCGCAAAGATCACGACGCGGCCCTTCTCCATGTGGCGGATGGCGCGCCGGCGGATATAGGGCTCGCACACCGTCGTCATGGGGATTGCGGACAGAACGCGCGTGTAGACGCCGGCTTTCTCGAGCGCGTTCTGCATGGCAAGGGCGTTCATGATCGTGCCCAGCATGCCCATGTAGTCGGCCGTGGCGCGTTCCATGCCGGAGGCCGCCGCCTTCATGCCGCGGAAGATGTTTCCCCCGCCGATGACGGCGCAGACCTGCGTTCCGATGTTCCTGGCTTCCTTGATCTCGCCTGCGATGCGGTCAACGGTTGCGAGATCGATCCCGTACTGGCCGGGACCCATCAACGCCTCGCCGGAAATCTTGAGAAGTATCCGGCGGTAGAGAGGCGCTGATGTCATTGGTCCCTGCCCTTTTTGTGTAGCCCTTAGCCTTTTGCTGCAGCGGCGACTTCTGCGGCGAAGTCAGTTTCCTCTTTCTGGATGCCTTCGCCAAGTGCAAAGCGCACAAATCCCTCAACGGAGATCGGGGCGCCCACGTCCTTCTCGGAGGCTTTCACGAAAGCTTCCACGGTCTTGTCGGGGTCCATGATGAAAGCCTGCTGCAGCAGCACGACTTCCTCGTAGAACTTGCGCACGCGACCTTCCACCATCTTCGTGATGATGTTTTCCGGCTTGCCGGACTGGCGCGCCTGCTCGGCGAAAATGGCCTTTTCGCGCTCCAGCGTGGCGGCATCCACCTGATCGGCCTTCAGGGCGATCGGGTTGGTGGAGGCGACGTGCATCGCGATCTTGCGTCCGAGGGCGGCGAGCGCTTCGGCGTTGCCCGACGACTTCAGCGAGACGAGCACGCCGAGGCGACCGAGGTTCGGCGCGGCCTGGTTGTGGACATAGCTTGCGACGACGCCCGGCGACACGTTGAACGATGCCGTGCGGCGCAGGGACATGTTCTCGCCGATGGTCGCAACGAGGTTCTTCAGGTGACCCTCGACATCCGTGCCGCTGCCCGGGAAGGGCATCTTGGCGAGCTTTGCGACGTCACCGTCGGCGTCGAGCGCGAGCTCGGCCACCTTGGCCACGAACGCCTGGAACTGCTCATTGCGCGCAACGAAGTCGGTTTCCGAGTTGACTTCGACGACAGCGCCCTTGTTGCCGCGCGAAGCGACGCCGACGAGGCCTTCTGCTGCCGTGCGGCCAGCCTTCTTTGCGGCCTTGGACAGGCCCTTCTTGCGCAGCCAGTCGACTGCGGCTTCCATGTCGCCCTTGGTTTCGTTGAGGGCGGACTTGCAATCCATCATGCCTGCGCCGGTCTTTTCGCGCAGGTCCTTGACCATCGCGGCTGTAATTTCAGCCATGGTGTGCTCCTAATCTTTCGAGTTGACCGCGCCGCCGTGGCGGCGCGGCGCCAAATCAGTTACCTGCCGGCAGTTCCTGCACCGGCACTTCATCGGACGCGCCGATGTCCACGCCAGACGTGCCCTGGAAGGCCGAGAGGCCATCGATGACCGCGCGGGCCACCAGGTCGCAGTACAGCGCGATGGCGCGCGATGCGTCGTCATTGCCCGGGATCGGGAAGGCGATGCCCTGCGGGTTCGAGTTCGAGTCGACCACTGCGACGACCGGGATGCCAAGCTTGTTGGCTTCCTGGATGGCGATGGCTTCCTTGTTCGTGTCGATGACGAAGAGAAGGTCAGGGACGCCGCCCATTTCCTTGATGCCGCCGAGCGCGCGATCAAGCTTTTCCTTCTCGCGCTGCAGGTTCAGCACTTCGCGCTTCGTCAGGCCGACGCCACCGGCATTCAGCGTTTCCTCGATCGAGCGCAGGCGCTTGATCGAGTTGGAAATCGTCTGCCAGTTC
>CAZYFM010000137.1:1249-8205 GCA_964646885.1 uncultured Flavobacteriaceae bacterium | reverse complement strand
CCTCGAGGGTCATGGTCGGGCCTTTCAAATGGGTTCGACGGCTTTCGATCCAGGCAACTGGAAGTGGGGCAAAAGCGCGATCCAGTTCGGCAGTGTCGCTGCTTCTGCAGCAAGGCGCTTGGACAGATAGGTGCAGAACTCGGCATTTCCTACTTTTGACGCTTCCTGCCACCACATGCGCCCGCCGGGCGTGTTCAGGATCGCCAGATAGGCGATCATGTAGCCCTCGTGCGAGGTTGGCATGATCAGCCCTGAGCGGTTCTGGAAGAACACGCCTTCCACAATGTGCTGAAGGTTGAAACCCCAGGCATTGAAGCGGGCCTGCTCGAACCGATCGAGACTACCAAAATCATTCAGGCCCTTGCTGATGAGATCGAACCACGCCTTGTCCTGCACGGCGAGCATCCACCAGTCCCGGGTCTGGTTCAGCACATCACGCTGCGCATTGCCGCGTTCGATGGCGTGGGTCTGTCGCATCTGGAACCCGACAAAGACAAGTGACGCCGCAACCAGCAACAGGCCAAGGACCTGCGCGACCAGGCCAAGCTCTTCCAGGCTCATCGTGTCTTCCCTCGTTCCGCCCTCTCCGATTAGCACGTTCGGCACCACTTGCTGAAACCCGGATACGGCTACCCGCGTTCCGGCCGCTGATTTGTGGGGATGAGCGGGGCGATATCCCCCCATGTAAGAAATCCCGCCGACCGGAGACTATCCCCCTGCAACCAATCGCAGGGCCACCATGCTTCGCCTGTTAACTGTCACAGTTATCGCCACGCTCCTCACGGCCGCCGCCCCTCCGAACGGAGCCGGGAGCCGGAGTTGTTACATCGACGGCTTCGAAACACCCCTTCGCTGCCTGACCATCAGCGTGCCCATGGACTACGACGCGCCGGCGGCGGGAAGCATCAGCGTGACAGCCGCCATCGCGCCCGCCACCACGGCGAAGCCGGCTCCCGACCCGCTCTTCGTCTTTGCCGGCGGCCCGGGCCAGGCAGCGACAGGCATGGGACCGTGGCTCTCGACCGCCTTCGCACCGGCACGGCGCACGCGCGACATCGTGCTCTTCGACATCCGGGGCACGGGCCTTTCGCAATCCGTGCCTTGCACCATGTCCACGGACACGAGTGCCGGCGCCCTCGAAACCATCCGCCGCGACGCGCAAGCCTGCGCGGCCAGGGCCGGCAAGATCGCCGCCTTCCTGTCGTCGCGCGAAATCGTCGAGGACATCGAGCGGATGCGTCGCGCGCTTCAGGTCGAAAAGATCAATCTCTGGGGCGGCTCGTTCGGAACCCGTGTCTCGCAGCATTATGCGCGCGCCTACGGCAAGCACGTCCGCGCCGTCGTGCTTGACGCCGCCACCCCGGCGGGAAGCTCCATCTTCACGACAGCGCCACGCTACGGCGAAGCCGCCCTGCAGCGCCTCTTCACGGACTGCGCCAATGACAAGGCATGCGCCCGCGCCTTCCCGTCGCTGAAGACGGACACGGAGGCGCTGCTGCGCCTCGTCGAGGCAAGTCCGCAATCCTACACCGGTGCCGATCCGCGCACGGGTCGCACGGCTACCGTCCCGCTCGACCGTGACACGGTGGCGGGAAACATCAGGGGCGCCCTGTATGTCGGCTTCTCGCGCAGCATGTTGCCGTTCGCCATTTCCCAGTCGGCCCGCGGCAGCCATGGCCCGCTCCTCGCCCTCGGTGCAGCAACGGGTGAATGGAGTGTCGAGACCATGTCCCTTGCATCCATGCTGGGCGTGCTATGCGCGGAAGACGTCGAGCTCGCACGTCGCGTCCCTGCGTCGGACCGCGCCTTTGGTTTCATGGGCGACAGCTACTTCCGCACCTTCGAAGCCGGCTGCGCCGCCTGGCCGCATCGCGCCCTGCCGGAGCCGATGCTCCAGCCCTTCTCCTCTTCGATCCCGGCCATGGCGATTTCCGGCGTGCTCGACCCGGTCACGCCACCCGCTTCAGCGGACGCGGCGCTTGCCATGTTCGGACGGCGCAACCACGTTGTGATCCCCTTTGGCTTCCATACGAACAGCTCGTCACGCTGCATCGCCGAACTGATCGGCGCATTCCTGGCAGATCCGCAGACCGGCGCGAAGGACCATGCCTGCGTCGCGCGTATCTCCCAGCCACGCTTCATCCTGTCACCCACACTCTGAGGACGCGCCCATGATCATCGGCAAGGACCTCCGCAAGTCATTCGGCGCCGTCAAGGCTGTCGACGGTTTCTCGTTCACCGCCGGCGACGGCGCCATCACGACATTGCTGGGCGGCAACGGGTCAGGCAAGACCACCACGCTGCGCATGATCGGCAGCCTGATCCGGCCCGACGCAGGCAGCGTGACGATCGACGACGCCGACACGCAGACCCAGCGCAGCCGGGCCCTGTCGCGCCTCGGCATGCTGCATGACGACTTCGGACTCTATCCGAGGCTCACCGTCATCGAGCATGTGCGCTTCTCGGGACAGCTCCATGGCCTGCGCGGGCGCAAACTTTCCACCGCAGTCGACAGCGCCATCGACGCCCTTGGCCTGAACGACATCCGCAACCGCTTCGCCGCCGGCCTCAGTCACGGCCAGCGCATGAAGACGGCCCTGGCCCGCACGATCGTCCACGCGCCGCGCAACCTTGTGCTCGACGAGCCCACGCGCGGCCTCGATGTCTTTTCCGTCCGGGTCTTGCGCGAGCTGCTCAAGCGCCTGCGCGCCGACGGCGTCTGCATCTTCATGTCCAGCCATGCCATGGCCGAAGTCATGGAGCTGTCCGACCGCCTCATTGTCGTGAACCAGGGCCGCCTGCTCGCGGAAGGCACGCCAGCCGACATCATCAGCAAGGGCGGTGGCGGCGACCTCGAAACGGCATTCCTCAGGCTCACGGGAGCAGCAGCATGATCACCCTGTCCATCTTCCTGAAGGAGTTTGTGGACCTGCTGCGCGACCGACGGGCGCTGTTCTCGGGCTTCGCCTATGTGGCCTTCGGTCCCATCGCGGTGCTGATGGCAGTGAACACGCTCGCCGCCCAGTCAAGCGAGCAATCCTGGGCGCCAATCCGGTTTTGCGAAGCCTCCTCGCCCATCCTCCGGCAGGAACTGGAGGCCGCCGGACTGGAGTTCAGGCCGGACGCCGGCATCTGCGTCACGATCGCGCCCGACTTCGAGACCCGCCTCGCCGAGGGTCGCTCCGCACGCGTTCATGTCCGTGGTGACCTGCTCGCCCAGTCGGCGACCATTCGCAGGATCGAGACCACGCTGTCGCGCTTCTCCTCCACGCTCGGGAACCAGCGCCTGCTGACACGCGGCGTGTCGCCGTCAATCAGCGACCCGATCGTCATCGACACGCAGAACACGAACAGCTACTCGCGGCAGGCCGATGTGATCGCCCGCGTGCTGATCATCATGTTCGTGCTTGGACCGTTCTTCGTAAGCGTCGCCGCCGCGGCCGACATGACCGCCGGCGAACGCGAACGACGCTCGCTCGAGCCGCTCCTCGTGCATCCGGTCAGCGCCTCCGCCATTGTGATCGGAAAGTGGATGGCCGCCGCCGCCCTCGGCGTGCTGGGAACGACGGCCTGCGTGGTCGGCGGTCTCTACCTCTTGGAACACTCCGCACTCGCTGAGCTCGGCATCCGTCTTGAAACCAGCCCGGCCACGGGTCTGATCGTGTCCCTCTACCTGTTGCCGCTCACCCTTCTGGTCGCCGCGATCCAGGTTGCAGTCGGCCTGTGGTCCAGGAATTTCAAGGACGCGCAGAGCTATCTCATGCTCTTCTCGTTTGCGCCCGCGATCATGGGCTTTGCGCTGACCGGCGAACGTCTGGCGCAGGCTGCAGGCTGGCCGCTGGCCTGGGAACTCAATGCCCTGTCGGGTCCCCTGCTCGGCGCCCCTTCGCCCGCCGTCCCGTTCGCCACCATCGCGGTGATCGAAATCGTGATCGCAGCCATCGTGCTGGTGCTTTGTGCACGGCGCCTGCGCAGCGAGGCGATACTCTCGCACGGATGAACCGATTCGAGGACATAGCAAAGCTCCATGCGCCGCTCATCCGGCGCATTGCGCGATCCTACGAATCCAACACCGCGCGCGCCGACGAGCTCGTGCAGGACATCCACCTGGCGCTGTGGCAGGCGCTGCCACGCTTTCGCGGCGAGGCATCGTTACGCACCTTCGTGGCCCGAATCGCGCACAACCGGGCCATCAGCCACGTGGCACGCGAGGCGCGCGAGCCCCGCGCGGTCGAACTTGATGAAAGACTGCATGCAACGGACGCCACGCCGGAAGAGCGCATTGCACAATCGGACCTCCGGGCAAAGCTTGAAGCCGCCGTGCAGCGCCTGCCGGTGAGCCTCAAGGTCGCCGCCACGCTGGCGCTCGAAGGCTTCGCGCCTGAAGAGGTCGCGGACGTGCTGGGCATTGGCGTATCGGCCGCCTCGGTGCGCCTGCACCGGGCAAAGGAACAACTCAGGGAAATGCTGAAAGGATCGGTGACATGACCGGAACCGATTGGAAGGATCTGGAAGCCGCATGGCAGACCCTCTCCGACGACAGGGTCCCGCAGGCTGCGCGCGTCGAACTGCAACGCGCAGCCCGGCTGGGATGGTGGTCGAGGATTTACCTCGCCAGCGAAGTGATCGTGACGCTCGCCGGATTTGCAGGCGCGGCCTGGATGATCTGGAAGGGCCAGCCGATCACGATCCTCATGGGCATCGCCACCATTGCTTTCGTGGCGGCAGCCGCGGGCGCTTCCCTCTGGGCACGCGCCCAGCCGAAAGTCCGGGATGACGACGCCGTGATGCTCGCCATCGCGACCGCTATCCGGCGGGTCGAGTTCGGCATGCGCATGGCACGCGGTACCCTGTGGGCCACGTGCGCCGCACTGGCCTATCTCGCGGTATTCTCGCTGGCAATCAACGCCTACGGACTCGAACGCGACAACGGAGACGGTTACATCGCCATCGCACTCTCCCTGGTCTGGCTGTGCGCCATGCTTGCCGGGACACTTCTCTACATGCAGCTCCGCGGACCCGACCTCGAACGCCTCAGGGCGATCGAGGCTTCCCTGCGCGCGGGCTGACCCCCTGCTGCAATCCGGCCGCCAGCCTGATACGTACTGGCCAGATGACCCGAAAAAGTCCCGAGACACGCCCCTCGATCCTGTGGTTCCGGCAGGACCTGCGCCTCGCCGATAACCCGGCCCTCGCCGCTGCGGTCCGGCATGGCCCGGTTGTTCCCGTCTTCATCCTGGACGATGAAACGCCGGGGCAATGGAGGCGGGGCGGTGCCTCCCGCTGGTGGCTGCACCACAGCCTCGCCGCGCTCGACGCCGACCTGAAGAAGCTGGGCAGCGGCCTTGTGCTGCGACGCGGTCCAGCCGCAAAGGTGCTCGAAGCGCTGGTGAAGGATACCGGCGCCAGCGCCATCTTCTGGAACCGGCAGTACGAACCGTGGGCGATCACGCGGGACACGCACATCAAGGAGCGCCTGAAGGCTCAGGGCCTGCAGACCGAGAGCTTCAACGCGACCCTGCTGCGGGAACCGTGGGAGATGAAGACTGGCACGGGCGGCCCGTACCGGGTGTTCACGCCCTTCTGGCGCGCGGAACGCGAGTGCCTGTCCTCCATCGCGCTCATCGACACGCCGCGACAGGTGCCTTCACCGTCATCCTGGCCCGCCAGTGACCCCCTGGCCTCCTGGAAACTCCTGCCCACGAAGCCGGACTGGGCAACGGCCTTCGGACCGCTCTGGACGCCCGGCGAACGCGGCGCACGCCGGCGCCTCGATACGTTCCTGGAGCGCGCACTTGACCTGTACGCCGGAAACCGGGACCGCCCGGACATCGAGGCCACCTCGCGCCTCTCGCCTCATCTTCATTTCGGCGAAATCAGTCCACGCCAGGTCTGCAAGGCAGCACTCGCGGCGGCGCAGTCGCGGGGACAGGAAGGAAACGCCGACAAGTTCATGTCCGAGGTGGGCTGGCGCGAATTCTCGTACCACCTGCTTTATCATTTCCCCCATCTGCCCGAGCGCAATTACCGCGAGACATTCGACGCGTTCCCATGGAACGACGATGACGCGGCGTTCCGCAAGTGGTCGAAGGGCGAGACGGGTTATCCGGTCGTCGACGCCGGCATGCGCGAACTCTGGACGACGGGGTACATGCACAATCGCGTGCGCATGGTGGCCGCCTCATTCCTGATCAAGCACCTCCTTGTGCCCTGGCAGCGCGGCGCCGCCTGGTTCTGGGATACGCTGCTGGACGCCGATCTCGCCAACAATTCCGCCAGCTGGCAGTGGGTGGCGGGTTCCGGTGCCGACGCGGCACCCTATTTCCGCATCTTCAATCCGGTCATGCAGGGCGAGAAGTTCGATCCGGACGGCAGCTATGTGCGCAGATGGGTACCGGAACTCTCGAAGTGCCCCGTGAAGCACATTCACAAGCCGTGGGAGGCGCCCGATTTCACCTCGTTCCGCTATCCCGCGCCGATCATTGACCACGTCAGGGCCCGCGACCGCGCGCTGAAGGCATTTGCTTCGCTGCCCAAGGCCGAATGAAAAAGGCGGCGCCACCGGAGTGACGCCGCCTCGATGCCTTTCGTGACGCTTATCCGAAGATGAAGTCGCCGGCCGTCAGGTTCACCAGACCCGTCAGCTGGATCTCGAAGTCGGCGATGCCGTCCCCGTCGAGATCGCCGCCGACGACCGTGATGGCCGTGGAGCCCGAGCCCTGCTGGAAGAAGTTCAGCTCACCGGCATTTCCGCCAAACGCGGCATTGCCGATGAAAGTGAATGCATCAACATCCGGAGAGAAGAAGTCCGGGTTGGCATCGATCGCCGACAGGTCGATCTTGTCCTGACCCAGCGTGAACGTGCGCAGCACGTCGCGGTTGCCGGCACCCACGCCCGTGTCGAGCTCGCTCAGGTAACGGAAGATGTCCGCACCGGCAGCGCCATCGAGGATGTC
>CAZYFM010000137.1:0-1149 GCA_964646885.1 uncultured Flavobacteriaceae bacterium | reverse complement strand
GCCGCCATCGAGGATGTCATTGCCGCCGCGACCATTGAGCGTGTCGTTGCCGGCAAGCCCTTCAAGCTTGTTTGCCTGCCCGTTGCCGGAAAGACGGTCCGTGCGCGCTGCGAGGTCCGTACCAACCACGTTTTCGACACCGGTAATCGTGTCGCCGGTGGCATCGCCACCAGCCTGCGGAGCCGGACGTCCATTCAGCGTTGCCGCAAGATCAACCGTGACGGCTGCCAGCGATGCAGAATAATTGACCGTGTCAATTCCGGTACCGCCCACATAGCTGTCCGCGCCGGCATCACCGTAGAAGATGTCGTCTCCGGCTCCACCGTCCATCTCGTCGGGTCCGGCGCCACCATAGAACTGGTCATTGCCGTCGCCACCGTCAAAGGCCTGCTGGCCAGCGCCACCGCGGAAAATGTCATTGCCGGCACCGCCCACCACGATCTCGACATTCTTTACGCGCAGGCCGTTTGTGAGACCCACGTCATCGCCCGTGATGACCACGTAACCGTCGACATCCGTCGGGGCCGTAAGGTCGATGTTCAGGTCGAAGCTGGCGAATGACAGGTCGAGCTCGTCAAACCCTGCACCACCATCATAGGACTGGAAGACGCCCTGGATGCCGGAAACGGACTCAAGCGCCGCAACAAACTCGTCATCGGTGGCGCCGAGCGCGACATTGATCGTGAAACCATCAACCAGCGCGCTGTAGTCGCCTTCAAGCAGCGACAGATCAACACCATCCGCACCATTCGCGCCCGCTGCTGCGCCATTGATGGTCAGGCTTGTCAGGCGGCTGGTCGAGAAGTCTCCCTCGAGCGCCACGAAGTCACCCGTGGGCCGCCCAGGCGCGCGGGAATTGTCGAGGTCGCCAGCACCAAGGTTCAGGACGAGCGAGCCGAAGGCCGACGCCGTCAGCGTCCGCTCGACCACGGCCGGATCCGCGCCCGTGAACAGCACGATGTCGGAAAATCCTGGCTCGGTCTGGGTCTCGCCGGCAGCAATGGTAATGGTCTGTGCGTCGAGGATCAGGTCCGTCGCATTGACGAGCAGGTCATTGTTGACGGTCAGGGTGGAAACGCCGTCTGCACCATCAACTTCGAGAGTCGGATCTACGAGCGTGAGCCCGATTGTCAAATCAGCCATTCATGG
>CAZYFM010000136.1:1889-8300 GCA_964646885.1 uncultured Flavobacteriaceae bacterium | reverse complement strand
TGTCGTTGTCGAGGATGGTGAAGACCGACTTCGCCAGGAACGTCGTGTCGGCGTCCGTCGTGTTGCGCTGGACGACGAGGCCGAAGGTCTCGTTGGCTTCTGCAACGGCGTCGTTGGTGATGCTGACGGTGACGGTCTTCGACAGCTCTCCGGCTGCAAATACGATGGCCTGGTCGGCAATGGCGGTAAAGTCGCCGCTGTTCGCCGAGCCTTCGCCGGTTGTGGTCGAGGCGAAGATCGTCTCGGCGGGCGTGCCGCCCGAGCGGGTGATCGTGAACGTGACCGTGCCGACGCCTTCGCTGATGTTGGTGGTGGCCGGCGTCATCGCGTAAGTGGTTGGCTGCGGCTCGTTGTCGACGATGGTGAAGGTCGACTTGGCGAGGAACGTCGTGTCGGCGTCGGTCGTGTTGCGCTGGACGACAAGGCCGAAGGTCTCGTTGCTCTCGACCAGGGCATCGTCGCTGATGGTGATGGTGACGGTCTTGCTGACCTCCCCGGCGGCAAACACCAGGGCCTGGTCCGCGATGGCGGTGAAGTCGCCGCCGTTGGTGGAGCCTTCGCCGGTGGTGGTCGAGGCGTAGATCGTCTCGGCGGGCGTCTGTCCGGAACGTGTGACCGTGAAGGTCACCGTACCCGCTGCTTCGTCGACATTGATGCTGGCCGGCGAGACGGCGTAGGTCGTCGTCTGTGCACTGAGGCGCAGGACGGCGCCGCTGCCGTTGTTCTGCTCGACCACGAACTGGCCGATGCCGAAGACCCCATTGAGCGTCAGCGTGAAGTCCGCGCCCGCCGTATTGTCGAGGCCGAAGTAGAGCAGCGTGTTGCTGCCCGACACGGCGTAGTCGATGGTGTTCAGCGCTGTGCCGAGACCGTTGCCTGCAACGATGGGTCCGGCCAGGGTGACGGGGTTGCCGCTGACGATGCTGGTCTGGAGGGCGGTCCAGGAGATCGACTCGCCGACGACGATGTCGGTGACCTGCGCGGTATGGAGGCCGCCGCCCGAGACGAACTGGAGCTGGAAATTGTCGATGTCCGCGCCGCCCGTGGCGACGTCGGCGCCGTTGCCCATGACAAGCGTGTCGCTGCCGGCGCCGCCGCCGAGCGTGTCGTTGCCTGCGCCGCCCGTCAGGGTGTTCGCTGCCGCGTTGCCCGTGATCGTGTCGCTTCCGGCGCCGCCGATGGCGTTCTCGATGATCGCGCCGAGCGCGATGGCGATGTTCGAGGTTGAAGAGCCGATGCTGGAGAACGAGCCATCGATGAGGCTGATGGTCTGGTTGGTGCCGTAGCCGGACGTGTCGAGCGTGTCGATGCCGCCGCCATCCCAGATCGTGAAGGCCGCGTTGATGTTCAGCGCGAAGTCGTAGAGCGTGCCGGCGTTGGAGTTGTAGCCATAGGTCGTGTTGGTGGCGCGCGTCGTCGAGTTCACGCCGTAGATCTGCTGCACCGCATAGATGTCGTACAGCATCGGCGTCTCGGCATAGCCGAAGAACTGTGCCCCCGAACTCGACTCATCGAAGTAGCTCATGATCGAGTACTGATGGGTGTCCTGGATGAACTGCGCGTTGTTCGCGTAGGTGATCGCGACGTTCGGTCCGGCGTTGTACGTGCCGGGGTGCGACAGGCCGATGGCGTGGCCGATCTCGTGGGCAATGGCGCTGTAGGCGTAGCTGCCGATGTTGATCGTCGAGCCGGTCGGAATGCTGTTGGTGTTCAGCCAGACGTCGCCGGCCTGCGCGGTGTTGGCCGTCGAGCCCGGGAAGAAGGCGAAGGCGCCCGCGCCGTCATTGGCGTCGGTGTAGTTGCCGAACAGCATCGTGGCATTGTTCGAGTAGCCGCCCGGGTTGACCTCGACGAAAGTGATGCCGGAGACCTCGGACCAGGCCTGCAGGGTCTGGCGGACGGCGGCGATCTGCGTGGCGGTCAGCTGCGTGAAGGTCGAGATGTCGCTGCCGTTGACGGTGTAGGTCGCGGCGGTCTGGCGGAAGGCGTAGGTCACGACGGCGCCGGTGCCCGGCGTTGAAGTCCACGCGCTGTCGGTGTCGATGACGCCGCCGCCCATGGGCGTGTCGAACGAGGCCTTGGTGCCGACGGTGGCGGAGATGCCGTACTGGCCGGTGCCACTGTCATCGAATGCGCCGGCGGCGAGGTAGAACGTGCCGCTCGTCGTGGCCGTGTAGGTGAAGATCGAGTTGTTGCCCGGCAGCGAGTCGTCGTCGTTGATGAGCTCGGTCGTGCCGGCAGCGTTGTAGAGGCGCAGGTACGGGTCGATCACGTTGTTCGTGCCCGTTCCCGTCAGCGCGAAAGTGTAGGTCTGCCCGGCCTGCAGCGTCACTGCATACCAGTCGCGGTCACCCGTAAAGCTGATGTTGCCCTGCGCGGTCTCGCCGAGCTGGAGCGAATAGGTCGTGGCGGTGCTGGCGGCGGCGTCGGTTGTCTCGACCACCGTTGGCAGGATGGCGGCGGGTGCCACCGAGTCCGGCAGGGTGGTGATGGAGGCGTCTTCGGCCGGCGCCGGGGGGCTGAGGCAGGCGGGGCACATGCAGCGAACGCCGTCCAGCGCGACTTCGGCCGGGGTCTTGTGCGGGCTGATCGAGTCGAAGTGCGTCTCAAGAACGCTTTCGCTCGAGACATCGTCGACGGGCGCTAGTTCCGCGGCCGCGGGCGCAGGTGCGTCAGCGTCATCGCTGAGCGTGTCGCGGTGCTCGCGGACGTGGTTCTTGTCGTCACCCAGCGAGAACTTGTGGCGCAGCGATGCAAAGCCGTGCCAGGGGCGGTCGGCTGCCGTGAACAGGTCATGGCTCTCGTCGAGGAGCCCGTCGGTCTGGCGATGCAGGTCATAGTGGAATTTTACCTGCGGGGCTGGCTCGTGCGACCTGGCGGTTTCGTTGGTGTCCTTTAACCAGGAATTTTTCGGGGTCTTCTTCACTTGCAGCCTCGCCAAAATGAGGCGGGAACCCTAGTTCATTTCGCGTGATCGCGGCAACGACGCGGCGTGCAGAATCTCGGCGTGGCGGCGAAGTTTTCCACGCTCGACTGATCCGCAGCAGACCGCCAAAATCCCCTCACGCGTGTGCGCCCTGCGTGCAGGGCGCCGACGCTACAATTCAGTGGACTGTGCCTTGCCCGCCCGCGGGGGCTACCCGAGAGGCAAGTCTCGCTTCACGGGAGAGAAAAACGGACGATTTCCCCTCCTGGGGGAAACGTCGAGTTCGCATGAAATCCGGTCGACTTGCGGGGTCACGGCGCGACCGCTGCCGGCTCCGTCGGCTCAAGCGCGGATGACAGGAACGCGCGGGTCTTCTGCCAGCCATCGGTGAGGGCGGCCGCGGTACCTTCGTTTGATCCGCCGAGCACATAGAGCTGCCTGAAGCGTGGATCAGAGGGCGCGAGCGGGGCGCCAAAGCCGTAATGACCTGCGTCGGGATAGGCGAGAAGCTGGACGTTCTGCTGTCCGTTCCGCTTCGCGCGCGCCTCGATCATCCGTGACATGGGGCAGGAGGCCCACACGCCGTCCTTCTCGCCGCAGATCATCAGCACGTGCGCACTGATCTTCTCGACGGGAATGACAACCTCGGGCCGCGCCGCCTGCACGCGCTCAAGGCTCGCGAGCCACTCGGGGGCATAGAAGTCGAAAGTGAAGCCCACGTTCTCGACGGACACATAGGGCAGCGGCTTGCCGCCTTCGGTCCACGCGGCACCCGGCGTCGAGAAGGGATTGTTCCAGTCGAAGCCGGCCCAGACGGCGTTGGCGGGCATGCCGAGCACCAGCGCGCGAATGTCGGGATGCCTGATCGCCAGGAGCTGCGCGACTTCCGTGCCGCGGGACCAGGCGGCGATGGCGATGCGCGCCGGATCGACACCGGGTTGGGTCTTCAGCCAGGCGAGGGCGCGCTCGAAGCGCTCGAGCGGCATGTCGACCATGCGTGGCGGCAATCCGGGGCCACGATGATAGGCGAGGTGGAAGGCGGCGTAGCCCTCGTGCTGCAGCGCCTTCGCGAGATTGGTCATCTCGGTGCCGAGCCCTCCTTCGCTGCCGCCAAGGACGAGAACGGCGGGCTGCGGGCCTGCTTTTCGCGAGGGATAGAAGTTGCCGAGCAAACCGTCCTGCGCGATGCGCGTGCCGTCAGGCTGCGGATCAAGCAGTTCGGCTTTCGGGATCCAGGGCTTCGCGTACCAGAGCCATCCTGCGCCTGCCGCCAGCAGCACCAACAGCGTGGCGAACACATAGGCCATGCGACGAACCCAGATCATTTTCCACCTCTTCCAGTTTCCCGATTGCGCCTCTTGCAGACGCGTTCCCGGGTGACGTTCTAATCCCTGACGCAACGTCAGGGGCAAGAGGGTGATGTCCGTGCGCGCCGAGGCGACTTCATACAGGGAGGACCGGGTTCCGCCCTGAAATCGTCCCCGAAAATGTCGGCCTGGAAGATGACACTCTCACCACGCGGCTTGATTGGTTTTTCCCGGTTTCGGGCCAGTTTCTGGTTTAGAGATGACACTTACGTCGCTGTTTTGCAGTTCTGACCCTCCCACTTCAGGCCTGCCGATGCTGTTCGGCGGCCCACATCTGTTCAGGCACGAGTGGGAGCGGAGTCCGGGACACTCCCCCGATCTTGGTTTTCGCGCGGAGCAGACGATGCGACCCTGAAATCATCTGTCACCTCAGGTCGCTGGTTCAGTATTCAATTTTCAAGTTGCGGTGCAGCAGGTACTGCCACACTGAGTTGGAACATAATATGAACAAACAGCCGGGTCAAGCATTGCAACCGCGACCTTTTGTACAGGATACGATTTCGCCCTGCTGGCCCTGTGGGTGTCCGGGCTTTGCGTGAGGGGACGGCCTTCATCATGTCACTGAAATACCGCGCCCGAACCGGCGGCCCATCCGCTGCCTGTCAAGGCGTGCCGATATTCACAAGCGCGGACTGGGCAACCCTGATCCTCGCAGCAGTGGCTTGCCGGAATCCGTTCTGGCATAGTGAGGACCTCTACACATGACGAGGGGACACGACATGGCGACGACAAAGGCCAGGCGGGGGCTTGGCGCCCTGGTGCTCGACGGTATCGAGTGGGCGGGGAACAAGCTTCCTGACCCGGTGACGCTCTTTGCCATCGCGATCGCGCTCGTCATCGGACTTTCGGCCTACTACGCCAGTATCGGCCTGTCGGTCGTCCATCCCGGCACGGGAAAGGAAGTTGCTGCGGTCAGCCTTCTCGACGTGGAGCAGGTGCGGCGCCTCTTCAGTGACATGACGAAAGTGTTCGCTGAGTTTCCGCCGCTCGCGCTGGTGCTCATGATGATGATTGGCGTGGGCGTGGCAGAGCGCTCCGGCCTGATTGGTGCGGCACTCAGCGGCGTCGTCCGGGCGACGCCCAAGTCGTTGCTCACGGGCGCCATCGTGTTTGCCGGCGTGATGTCTTCGCTCGCGGCCGATGCGGGCTACGTGGTGCTGGTGCCGCTTGCGGCGGCCATCTATGCCGCGTCAGGCCGGCATCCCCTGGCAGGACTGGCTGCGGCCTTCGCCGGCGTCGCGGGAGGCTTCTCGGCAAACCTGCTGGTCACGCCCCTGGACCCGTTGCTGGCCGGCCTCACGCAGGCTGCTGCGCAGATCGTCGAGCCGACGCGTGAGGTGAAGGCAACAGCGAACTACTTCATGATGATGGCGCTGGTTCCCCTGTTCACGCTGGTTGGCTGGTGGGTTACCGACAGCATTGTCGAGCCGCGCCTCCAGCGCAACACGCCCTGGGAGCTTCCGGGCGGTGCGCAGCCGAACGAGCGTTCGGACCTCGAACAGCGCCGCGAGCGGCGCGGCCTCCTTTTTGCCGGCTTCGTCGCGCTGCTGCTGATTGGCGGCTTTGGCTGGCTGAGTTCGGGGCCGGGCATGCCGTTTCGTGGCGATGATGGCTCGTTCGAGCCGTTGCTGAAGTCCCTTGTGGCCATTCTCTTCATCTCGTTCCTGCTTTGCGGCCTCGCCTATGGCATTGCTGCGGCAACGATCTCGTCCGACAAGGACGCCGTGAAGATGATGAATGCCTCGCTGGGCGACATGGGCGGCTACATCGTGCTTGCCTTCTTTGCGGCCGTGTTCATCGCGCTGTTCAACTGGTCGAACCTTGGCGTCATCCTGTCAGTGAATGGCGCGGACTACCTGAAAGGCCTAGGCTTTGTCGGGCTGCCGCTTCTGATTTCGATCGTCTTCATCTCTGCTTCGATCAATATCCTGATCGGATCGGCGTCGGCGAAGTGGGCGATCCTGGCACCGGTCTTCGTGCCGATGCTGATGCAGCTCGGGATCAGCCCGGAATGGACGCAGGCGGCCTACCGCCTGGGCGACTCGATGACGAACCCCATCACGCCCCTGCTGGCGTATTTCCCGCTGATCCTGATCACCGCACAGCGTTATGTTCCGC
>CAZYFM010000136.1:0-1789 GCA_964646885.1 uncultured Flavobacteriaceae bacterium | reverse complement strand
TTCGCGACGCTGTTCGCGGGCGTCATGCCGCTCTGCTTCTGCTACCTCGTGGACCGGCATCCGCCGCGCTGGATGCTGGTCTACTGGCTCATCCTCATCACGGGTGTCTTCACGATCACGCTGCACGGGTTCGGCGAGACCAACCCGGTCCTGGGAGAGCGATGGTTCTGGGGCTTCCTCGATACGGGATCCAACATCGTCGTCACCTGGGGCATCGTTCTGGCGGTGCTCGAGGACTTCTATTCGCCGTCGACGCAGCGCTGGGCGCGGCCTCTGGCGACGCTGATGATGGTGGTCGGCGTTGCGTGGCACTTCATCGACCGCTACGCCGGCGGCGGCTATCTGTTGGGCTTTGGCGCGTGGGGCGGGTTCAGGCCCGGGCAGAGCTGGCTCATCGGCTTTGCCGTCGCGGCGACGGCCCTGTTCTACATCAAGTCATCAGATGTGCCGGCGAAGGCTAAGCCGCTGCTGCTGCTCGTGACCGTGATGTTCCTGGTGGGGCTCGGGCTTGCGACGGCGAAGAACGACAAAATCCTCTTTCCGTTCCTCAGCCTGCACGCCCTCTGGCACATCGTCGGGGCCTTCGGCTTCATCGCGCTCTGGGCCTTCAATGACGTCCGCTTCAGGGGAATGGACCCAAGCGGCCGGCGCTGAGCGTCCTGCGCGGCCTGTGCGCCGTGCGGTCTGGTCCCGGACGGAAGAACGTGGGAAAAGGCGGCGACCTCAACATCAGAGCGTTGCCGGCAGTTGCCGGACCGGGAGAACTGCCGTGAAGGCTTACCGCTTCGACGATTTCGAGACCCTTGATCATCTTCGCCTGCACGACGAGCCGGACCAGGCTCCCCAGCGCGGTGAGCTGCTCGTGCGCGTGCATGCCGTGTCCCTGAACTATCGGGACATTGCCATGCTCACGGGCCGCTATCCGCGTGCCTACAGGAAGGGGCTGATCCCGACGAGCGACGGTGCAGGTGAAGTGGTCGCGGTTGGCGAGGGCGTGGAAGCCTTCAAGGTGGGCGACCGCGTGATTGGCGCTTTCCATCCGCGCTGGTATGGCGGCCCCATGCACGAGAGCATGGGGCGCGAGGCCTATGGTGACCAGCAGGACGGATGGCTGGCCGAAACCAAACTTGTGAGCCAGGAAGCCGTCGTCAAGATTCCACGCGAGCTTTCTTACGCCGAGGCTTCCACGCTTCCCTGTGCCGGTCTTACGGCATGGACGGCGCTGGGCGGCGCCACTCCCGTTCGTGCGGGACACACCGTTCTCGTCCAGGGGACGGGTGGCGTGTCCATATTTGCGCTGCAGCTGGCGCGTGCCGTCGGCGCGCGCGTGATCGCAACCACGTCGAGTGCCTCGAAGGAGAAGCGACTTCGAGATCTGGGTGCCAGCGATGTCGTGAATTATGCGGAGACACCGGAATGGGGCAAGGTCGTGCGTGCCATCGCGGGCGGCCGGGGTGTTGACCGCGTCGTTGAAGTCGGCGGACCGGGAACCATCGGCCAGTCGCTGCGCGCGGTGGCAGTGGGTGGCGAGATTGCGTCGATCGGCTTCCTGTCCGAGAGCAGCTCGGGTATCGACTTTTTCAGCCTCAAGCTCAGCGGGGCGCTCTTCAGAAACATCGCTGTCGGCGACCGGGTCGGTTTGCAGGAGCTCGTGCGGGTCGTCCAGGGCTGCAGCATCAAGCCCGTCATTGACCGCGAGTTTGGCTTTGCGCAGGCCCGCGAGGCCTTTGCCTACCTTCGCAGTGGGGCCCATTTCGGCAAGGTGGTCGTCAGGGTGTCGGAGTGACCG
>CAZYFM010000135.1:0-8386 GCA_964646885.1 uncultured Flavobacteriaceae bacterium | reverse complement strand
CGGCCTGCGCACCGCGCTGTTGCTGACGGATGTGGGTTTCATCGCCTACTGGTCCCTCACGGCACTCGTCGCCGCAGGCCTCTTCGACGTTCCGGCGGAATACCTCTACAGCGACTACCACAACCCGCTCGTCGTGGCCTGGAACTGGTCCTTCGCACCGCTCGACATCATCCTGTCCCTCGCAGGCCTCAACGCCGTCCGCCTCCAGCGCGCCGGCGATGCGTCATGGAAAGGCTGGGCCATATTCTCCCTCGCCCTCACCTTCTGCGCCGGCTTGATGGCGATCTCCTTCTGGGCCATCCGCGGCGACTTCGACGTGACCTGGTGGACCGTGAACCTGGCCCTCATGATCTGGCCGTGGCTCTACCTGCCGGCTCTCATCAGGGCCTGAACTTGCCGGGAGCGCGGGCATCCTGCCCGCTCTTTGCGTTACCTGACGCGCACACCCCCGCGATACACGGCGACGACGGATCGCAAATCCCCAATGGCTTTGAGCGGATTGCGTGAGAGGAGAACGAGGTCAGCCTCGCCCCCCGCATCGATCACGCCGAGGTCCTTCCGGTTCATGAGGCGCGCAGCATTGACCGTGGCAGCCCGCAGCGCCTCCGCGGGCGACAGGCCGGCCTCCACCAGCAATCGAAGTTCATCATGCAGGCTCTCGCCAGGAACGACGTAGGGCGTCCCCGCGTCGGTTCCCGCCAGGATAATGGCCTTTGCGCGCGCAAGTCCGCGCGTCATCCAGCGCGCATGCGCCAGCGAATGCCTGCGCGCAGCGCGCCAGTCATCCGTGGCACGCGCGGCAGCAGCTTTCACGTCCGCACGCCAGTACGCCTTCACTGCCTCCGGCAGACCCTCAATGGAAGGCGGTTCAGCAAAATCAGGCTCGGCAAAGCGGGTCGACGTCTCGCGCACGATCAGCGTTGGCGTCTGTGCAACATGCGCGCGAACCAGGGTCTTGAAGATCGGTCCGCACGACGCGCGCTGCTCCAGGGAGCACAGACCTCCAATCTCGATGGCGAGATGCTCAATGCTGGCCATGCGCAGCGCAGACGGCGCCGTTGGCTTGACCACGCCAGGCAGATGCCCGGCAACCGGCAGCCCTTGCCGCGCAGCCTCGTCGATGACGGCATCGAACACATCCGGAGGAACCAGCGAATAGACCTTGATAAAGTCGACGCCCTTGCCCCGCAGCATCTTCACCGTCGCGCGGCCCTCGTCTGCTGTAGAAAGCGCAATCGAAAGCGACGGATCAACAGGATGTGGCCCGTCGAGAAAAGGGCCCGGGAACCAGACGTGAGGCGCATTTGTAGCGCAGCCTGCGATCCGCGCGCGGGTCTCGAGTGCGACTTGCAGATCACCACCCATGTCGCGCACCGCCGTTACGCCAGCGCTCAGGAACAGGCGAAAGAACGGCCCCGGCACATCGCGGTCCCAGAGCGTGTGCACGTGCATGTCCCATAGCCCCGGAATAACAAAGGCACCAGCGCCATCCACGCGCTCGGCACCGGGAACCGCGCCATCAGTGAAGTCGGCCGCAGGCACCTCCGCCGCGATGCGCCCCTTCGAAAGCACAAGGGTCCGGTCCGGCCGCACGACACCGCGTTCGACGTCAACGACATTGACATGCGCAAGCACTGTGTCATGAGGCGAAGCGCAAGACTCCGCACGCGCAGTTCCCCACAGCAGCGCCAACATCACGGCGACAGGCAGCAATACCCTCATGCCAAAACCATATCGGAAGTCACGCCCCCAACGCAAAACGGCCGAGGCTCCCGCCCCGGCCGTCCTGCAATACAGCTTGTAGACCGCCTAACGCGCCGGCAGCGCCGCCGTCGTCTCCTGCCCGCCACCCACGCGCTTGGCCTTGGCCGCATCCTTGATCGCGCGCTGCAGCTTCTCGAACGCCCGCACCTCGATCTGGCGCACGCGCTCGCGGCTGATGTCGTAGTGCTTCGACAGGTCCTCGAGCGTCGCCGGCTCTTCCTTGAGGCGACGCTCGGTCAGGATGTGGCGCTCGCGCTCGTTGAGCGCCTTCATGCCCTCTGCCAGCAGCTCGCTGCGGTCGTCCTTCTGCTCGCGGTCCGCGAGCATCGTCTCCTGGTTCGGCGTATCGTCGACGAGCCAGTCCTGCCACTCGCCTTCCGAGTCCGCGCGCATCGGCGCGTTCAGCGAATGGTCGGGCGCCGCGAGGCGGCGATTCATCGAGATGACTTCCTCTTCCGACACGCCAAGCTTCGTCGCGATCTGCTTGACCTGGTCGGGCTTCAGGTCGCCGTCTTCGATGGCCTTGATGTGGCCCTTCGCCTTGCGCAGGTTGAAGAACAGCTTCTTCTGCGCGGCCGTCGTGCCGATCTTCACGAGGCTCCACGAACGCAGGATGTATTCCTGGATCGACGCCTTGATCCACCACATCGCGTAGGTGGCAAGGCGGAAGCCCTTGTCGGGCTCGAAGCGCTTGACGGCCTGCATCAGGCCGACATTGCCTTCGGAAATGATTTCGTTCACGGGCAAGCCATAGCCGCGATACCCCATCGCGATCTTTGCGACGAGGCGCAGGTGGCTTGTCACGAGCTTGTGGGCAGCAGAAGAATCCTCATGCTCGCGCCAGCGCTTGGCGAGCATGTACTCCTCCTCCGGCTCCAGCATGGGAAAAGTTCGGATTTCGGCCAGATAGCGGGTCAGTCCGCCTTCTGCCAACGTCAAATAGCCTGCAGCCATTTCTCTCTCCCTGGCGTAGGGCCACTTGTCCGTGCCTTCAGGGCCCCGGACCGGCGGCCATCCTAACGCACCCGTCCTTACGAGGCCCGGGCGTGATCAGATTATCTAGGTACGCATTCGGGTAAATTTAAGACCCCTTAACCGTCGAAGCGAAATTTCGCAGTTTTTCGAGGATTTCACGAAAATCTGAAGGCAGTTCGCTCTCGAAAAGCACGGGTTTGTCGAGCCCGGGGTGGTGGAAACCCAGCACGGCCGCATGCAGGGCCTGCCGACCGAGGTTCAGGTCGACCCCGGGAATGGACCGCGGACGGCCATAGACCGGATCACCGATCAGCGGGTGGCCGATATGCGCCATGTGAACACGCACCTGGTGGGTCCGTCCGGTCTCGAGACGGCATTCCACCATCGCGGCCGAGGCGCCAAAGGTCTCGACGACCTTGTAGTGCGTGCGTGCCGGCTTGCCGCCAATGCGCAGCACGGCCACCTTCTGGCGATTGAGCGGGCTGCGTCCGAGGTCAGCATCAACGGTTCCGGCCAGCATGCGCGGCACGCCCCAGACAAGCGCCCTGTAGACGCGCGTGACGGCGTGGGCCGCAAACTGCTTGCCGAGGCTCGTATGTGCCTTCTCGGTCTTCGCCACGACCATGAGGCCCGTCGTGTCCTTGTCGATGCGATGCACGATGCCCGGCCTCAATTCGCCACCAATCCCCGAAAGCGTGTTGCCGCAATGGGCGATCAGCGCATTGACCAGCGTGCCGTCGCGATTGCCGGCGGCCGGATGCACGACCAGCCCGGCCTGCTTGTCGATGACGATGACATGCTTGTCCTCGAACACGATGTTGAGGGGAATGTCCTCGCCCAGCGGCTCCGCGCTGACCGCCTGCGGCACGGCCAGTTCGATCTCGTGACCCGCCTTGAGCTTCTGGGACGGATCGTCGAGAACCTTGCCATTGAGGGAAACCGCGCCCCCCTCGATTAACTGTTTCAGCCGCGAGCGCGACATGTCGGGCCATGACGCCGCAAGCACCCGATCCAGGCGGTCGCCCGCTTGGCTCTCGGTGACGGTCAGTGTACGACGCTCGGACTGCGCAGAGGAATTCGTCATGACGGATGTCGTACCTGAAACACCCCCGCCCGCCAATCGCGGCTTGTGGATGCTGGTGATCGGGTTAGGGATCGCAATCCTGCTTGTGGTAGCCGCCATGGTCGGTATGGCAATCCGCCGCGCCTGGATGCCGAAGAAACCCGAACCCGCCGCCACGAGCGAGGTGGCCACACCGACATTCCGTCCCGGCGAAGCCACCGAACTCAATCTCGACCTCGAGGCCGGCGCCAGCGTGACCGACGCCCGTCTTGAAGGCCGCACGCTCGTCGTGCGCATCACGGCGCCGACAAGCGACCAGGTCTTCATGATCGACCCGGAAACCTCCAGGGTCATCAGCCGCATCCGCTTCAACCGGAAGCCGGCGGAAGCCGCCACGCCCGCACCCTGAGCAGTCGCGTGGCGTCAGGCCACGCGCTCAAGCCGCACGGGCACATATTTGTGCCAGGGTGTCCCCACGACCGGATCTCGCCAGAGGTAATGCGTCAGCTCGTTCAGCGCGACGCCCTTCCGCACGACCTGCCCGTCGGCCTGCAGCACGTCGAGCCCCTGCCCGTTCGGCAATGAGACGTGGCCGGGCCGCGCATCTTCCGTGACCTCGACGGATGTTTCCACCGCACCACGGGACGAGACAATGCGCACGCGCCCGCCGTCCGACAGCCCCAGCTGCGAGGCATCGCCCGGATGGATGCGCAGCCGGCTCTCCAGGTCGCCCCGTCTCAGCCAGTCCGTGTCCCTGATATTCGTGTTGCTGGTGTCGGTACGCCGTTCGCCCGCCGACAGGATGAAGGGAAAGCCCGCATCGCGCGGGGGGCCGTCAAGCCCGAGCTGCTGCATCGCCTCCACCATCTCCGGGATCAGGAGATTGATCCGCGCACCGGGCTGCCGGATCATCTTCCAGCTCTGCTGCTCCTCGCTGCGCGAAAACACGACGCCCGAACGCGACGCAAGGATCGCTTCGAACAGCGCCGTACCGGCCATGGGTCCGTCAAACCCCGCGCGGCGCGCCTCGTCGCGGAACCCCGTCGCGAACATCTGGCACACGCCCCACAATGCGGCAGCATTGCTGAGCCCCTTGGGAAGCGTGTCGGCCAGCGACCTGTAGATCAGGACAGGCGCAAGCGCCATCAAGCCGGGCTTCTGCCCCACCGCCTGCATGAACGCCATGCCATAGGCCGCAAGCCCCTGGGGTGCCGCCTTCTTCAGGGGAGCGACATCTTCCGCCCGCAGCGCCTGCATCGCCTCGCACAGGCGGGAATGGATCTCGCCTTCCTCGAGCGTACCGGCACGCGGCGCGAACAGCGGATGGCGCAGCTGGAACGCATTGTCTTCCGGCTCGAAATTGAAGAACGAGCCTTCCGCCTTCTCGAACTGGCTGCACGCCGGCAGCACATAGTCGGCCTGCCGAGCGGTCTCTGTCATGGCAACATCGATGACGACGCTGAAGTCGAGGGCGCGCATCGCCTCGCGCATGCGCCCGGAATCCGCAAGGGAATGAACCGGGTTCGAGGTTTCGATGAACATCGCGCGGAAGCGGTGCGGATGGTCGGTGAGGATCTCTTCAGTGATCGCGTTGCAGGGAATGAGCCCCATGACGACCGGAAAGCCGGTGACGGGAGAGCGCTTCCAGTTGCGCTCGCCGGAACTCTTCGACGGCGACGCTGCAGCACCACCCGTACCGAGGGGGCGAAGGGGCACGAACGCAAAGTTCGTACCCTTTCGTCCGAAATGGCCGCCCAGCACGAAGATCAGGCGATGCAGGTAGGATCCGAGCGTCGAGTGGATGCCCATCTGCATGCCGAGGTCTTCAAACGTGGCGCAGCTCTTCGCGGAGGCAATGCGCCGCGCCGCCCGGCGCAGCAGATCCTCGTCAACCTCGCAGACCCGCGCAAAGGCCGCCACGGGCACGCGCGACAGCGCATCGATCACAGGCTCGGCATTCGTCACGTGCTGCTCGACCCAGTCGCGCGCAACGAGGCCTTCCTGCACGATGATCGCGGCCAGCGCCGCAAGGCACCAGGCATCCGTGCCCGGCTTCAGCGCAAGGTGGAAATCGGCAAGCTCGGCCGTTTCGCTCTTGCGTGGATCGATCACGATGAGCGAACGCGCGGGATCGGCGCTGATCTCGCGCAGGACGAGGCGCGCACGCGGAAAGCCGTGCGACTGCCACGGGTTCTTTCCGATCAGCAGCGTGACTTCCGCATGCTCGATGTCGCTGTGCATGCCGCAGCCAAACATGCGGGCCTGCACCCACGCCTCGCCCGTCTTTTCCTGGGCCAGCGCATTCGAACGGTACCGCACGCCCAGCACGCCCAGCGTGGCCTGCGCATAGACGCCCGGCAAATGGTTTCCCTGACCGCCACCACCATAATAGAGGATGGACTCGCCGCCATGCGTGTCGCGCACTTCCATCAGGCGCTGAGCGACTTCGGCAATGGCTGTGTCCCAGTCAACGGCTTCATAGGTGCCGTCCGGCTTGCGTCGCATCGGCGACGACAGCCGGTCGCGCGCATGCTGGTACGTATCCATGCGCTGCGCCTTCTCGCAGACATAGCCCTTCGAGACCGGATGGTTCTTGTCACCCCGCGTCCGTACGATGTGTCCGTCCTCGACCTGGACCTCAAGGCCGCAGTTCAGCGAACAGATGTTGCAGGCGGTCGGCTGCCAGGACGTGCTCATGAGGTCTCTCCCTTTCTGTCCCTGAAGGCATCGGCAAGCGTATTGGAGGCATCGCGGCACGCGCGCAGGATCGTGTCCGACAGTTCGGCATCGGGAACCGCGCGCGCGAGCGCAAGCCCGCCCATGGCCAGCGCCATGAGCGCTATGTTCTCGTCACGCAGCGCAGCGGAACCCTGCGGGCCGCGCGCCTCCACCACCTTCATGAATTCCTCGGCAAAGGCCTTGCGAAAGTCCTCGCCGCCATGCGCAGCCTCGCTCAGGAGCGCCCCGAACGCGCAGCCGCTTTCGGGGTGGTCGCGATGCGAGCGCGACAGGTAGCGCCGCGCGACAGCCTTTCGGCGTTCCGGAAGAGGTGTGTCCGCCGGAATGCCTTCATCCAGCCGCCGCCTTTCGCGCACGGCATGCAGCAGAGCCTCGACGTCCAGCGCGTCCTTGCTCTCGAAATGCACATAGAACCCGCCATGGGTCAGCCCGGCATCGCGCATGAGCCGGTGCACCGCGTTTCCGGCCAGCCCCTCTTCCCTGAGGCGCCGCGCCGCAAGCTCCACGAGCCTGTTGCGCGTGGCCTGCTTCTGCTCCGCTCGTCGCATGGCATCTCCCGCTCCCGGACAGCCGCAAGAATTTCACATGATAAACATCATGTCAATTTCGCACCTGCGATGCGACGGAACTTGATCGCAGCCACGTCTCTCGCGTATAGCAGGGCTTCCGCAGCGGTCCCCATCGTCTAGCGGTCAGGACGTCGCCCTCTCACGGCGAAAACCGGGGTTCGATTCCCCGTGGGGACGCCATTTCCCGAATGGCCATCAACGCTGCCGCTCATCCCGCTTGAAATCCGGCACACACGCCGACCGTCGGCGGAAGAAAAGTTTTTCTCACGCCAAGCCGCCAGGAGCGCCAAGAGGCAGCGGTTTATTCGGCGCCGCAGGCGCCCGTTCAAACGGAGACTGGCGCTGCGCGCCGAAGAGAAAACGCCAGTTGCTTGGCGCTCCTGGCGGCTTGGCGTGAGCAATTCCTGTTACAATTCCCGAGATGCAAAACCTCGACACACAGTCATGATCCCGCGATGAAAGGGATCAACAATGTCTCGCATAGACGAACTCGCACGCATCGTCGTGCACGAATCCTATCTCCTGCATCGTGAATTCGGCCCCGGCATGCTGGAAAGCGCCTACGAATGCCTGCTCCATGCCCGGCTCAGGAAGCAGTCACTCGCAGTTGAGCGGCAGCACCCCGTCTCCGTATCCGCCGAGGGTCTGGATTTACCGGAAGCCTTCCGCATCGATCTTCTCGTCGAAAACCAATTGGTTCTTGAACTGAAGGCCGTCGAACAGACGCATCCCGTCCACCTCAGGCAGGTACTCACGTATCTCAAGCTGATGAAGCTACCCGTCGGCCTGCTCATCAACTTCGGCGCCCCGACCATTCGCGAAGGCATCAGGCGCGTCGCTAACGGCCACGCGGAGTGAACGTGACGACCCAAAAAAAGGATCTCACGCCAAGCCGCCAGGAGCGCCAAGCAGCTGGCGTTTTCTCTTCGGCGCGCAGCGCCATTCCCACGTCTAAAAGGGCGCCTGCGGCGCCGAAAACAGTTCAGCCCTTGGCGCTCCTGGCGGCTTGGCGTGAGAAAACTCTGTCTGAACCAGCGTGGCGCATGCACTGAACGAAACAGCATTACCCCGTGCGCGTCGGATCCGATCCATCGAATCAAATGCGCTTCACGCCAAATCGCCAACACACCAAAAGCTTCAAAACGACATCCCGGCGCGCAGCGCCAGTCCCCGTCAGAACAGGCGCCTGCGGCACCGAGAACACCCCAACCTCTTGGCGCCCCTGGCGGCTTGGCGTGAGCAAACACAGCCTCACCACCCCACCACCATCTCGGAA
>CAZYFM010000134.1:0-8431 GCA_964646885.1 uncultured Flavobacteriaceae bacterium | reverse complement strand
AAGTCCGCAACGGCTGCGCTGGCCGTGGTCGAGGCGCTCTACGCGTTTGCCGAGGAGCCTGCCCGATGGGAAGACGTCATTGCCGCAATCGACGGACTGCCGGTGACGCTCGATCCCGCCCGTGATGCGGTTGCGCAGTCCATCTCCAACCATGCACAGCGTGCGGCAGCCCTGGCGGAACGTCTCAACACGGGGCGGCGTTCGCGTCAGCCTGCGTCTGCGGCGTGGGATGCCGTGCTCGTTTCGGGAGAAGCGCGCGTCAGGGGCGTGGCGGGACGTGCCAGCGAGCGGCTCAAACCTTTTCTTGCCTCCGAGATCCGTCAGGGCAGCGAGCTGCAGTTGAACCAGAGGTCTGCCGAAGCCTTGTCGGCGGCGCTGTCCGTGCTTGCGGGTGCGCGCCTGGCCCTCACGCCGGTGACTTTCTCAAGCGACGACGACACGGTGCGCAGCTTTGCCATCGCCTTGTCGCGCGATGCGTTTCCGGAGGGGCTCGCGAAGACCTTTGGACTTGGCGAGATGTGGGCGGAGCCTCTGGTTGCGATAGTTTTCCTCACAAGCCGCGACCTGATGCAGGATCGCGATCTCGTGCGGCAGGGGCTGGGCCTTACAGCCGCGGAGGCGAAGCTTGCCTCCAAGCTTGGGTCTGGCACGTCGCTCGCCGACGCAGCCGCAGAGCTCGGCATTGCCTTCCACACGGCGCGCACACAGCTGAAGCATATCTTCGCGAAGACCGGCGCGCGCCGGCAGAGCGAACTCGTCGGCCTGATCGGCGACCTTGCGATGATTGCCCCGAAGCGGTCCGCTGACGCTCCGCACCCGCCAATGGCCACCGCGCCGCCCCGCAGGTTCATCGACCTGCCCGACGGACGGCGTCTTTTCTACCGGGAGTATGGTGTCCCCCACGGGCGCCCCGTCGTCTATTTCCATGTGGGCACCGCAGCAAGCTTCCTGCTCCCTTACCTCTCGCTGGCCGCGACAGATGCGCGGCTGAGGCTCGTCGCCTTTGACCGTCCGGGCTATGGGCACTCCACGCCATGCCCGTCCTATTCCCTGGAAGGCATCGCCGGAGATGTCGAGGTCCTGCTTGATCACCTGAAGATCGGGTCAGTGGGCCTGTTCGGCGACGGAACCGGTGGTGCCTTTGCGGTCGCCACGGCGAACCTCTTGCGTGATCGTGTCCGGTGCCTTGCCCTGCGCGCGCCGCGCCTGCGGCGCACGCCTGCCGGTCCGCCCGGCTCGGTGCAGTCGATCATGTCGGTTCTCTCCCGGCAGCCGTGGGCCATTCGAGGCGTCTCGGACATCGTGCATCGTTCCATCCACACGTCGTTCCTGCGCAGCCTCCTGAAACGGCATGCCGGCTTCTCTGCGTCCGACGCCAGCAAGGCCGGCGAGGCAGAGTTCATGTCCGGATTCGAGGCTGCCGTGTTTGACGCGTTCGAGGTCTCGGGAGCGGGGCTCGCCAGCGAGCTCAACCTTTTTGCGGCCGGCGCCTTCGCGGACCCGTCGCTGCTCGATTGCCCGATCCGGGTGTGGCATGGCGAGCAGCATGCGGCGGTGCCGGCGTCGGAGTCCCTTGCCGTGTTTGCCGGACATCCCACGGCCGAAGTCATCGTCCTGCCCCGCACGGGCATCTATTTGCCTCCCGCCGTCATGGCCGAGATCTGTACTTTTCTGGCAAACTCCGGACGGGCCGCGGGCTGACGTACCACGACTGAGGTATGGACCCTTCTGCTGCAGCTTCAGTTACTCCACCCTTGACAGCCACAGTTACCCGGGACGCTCCATCATGCGCTTGTCACTCGCCGTTCTCGCAGCCAGCCTCATGCTTGCCACCACGCCTGCCGCGACGGCAGCGGAGAGCTGGCTTGTCTACAAGAACGGGGCAGATGGCTGGATGTTCGAGCAATCCGGTCTCTCGACCGATGCTTCAACCGGCAACAAGCGCATCCAGGTCGGCCGGTATCATGGAACACCCGTTGAAGAGGGTGGACTGACATGGACATTCGAAATCCGCCGCTACGAGATTGACTGCAAGGGTGACCGGACCAAACGCGGCGCTACCGAACGATACACCCAAAACGGGCGCCCACTCGCGCCGTTGTCGCCGGATGCAGGCGCGCCCTGGGTGCCTGCGAGCTTTGGCTGGCCCTTGCGCGCCAAGAACTTCGCCTGCAGCCCGACGCCCGAGGCTGGTGGCGTCAAGGCTTCCGGCAAGATTGCGGGCATGGCCACGATGATGAGCCTCGTCGGCTCGACGGCGGCCACGACCACGGCTCCCGCACAGGCGAGCAGCACGGACTTCTGCACGACCATCAGGACCGTGCTTGGCGAAGGTCAAAAGCAGGTACCCTACTTCTCCTCCTTTTATGCAAGCGAAGGAGAAAAGTCGAAGTTTGCGGGCCTCGGCTCAAGGTCTGTTCCGGGCTTTGGCACTTGCCGGATCCAGCAGGCCATGACCCAGCCGCACAAGGGGCTCAGCAGCTTTGCGAGCTATTACTGCGAAAAGAAAGGCGGCACCGAGGCCGACAACGCCACTTTTGCCGCCACCGTCTCAAAGCAGGTGGAGACGTGCCTGCCGGGGTCGCTGTTCCTGGAAGGCAATGACGGCGGCCACTCCATCAAGACGCGCGAGTATGCGGTGACGATGGCCGGATTTCCCCGCGTGCGCGTTCAACACCACAAGGACGGTGTCACCCTCTACCTCGACGCCAAATAGGCCCGCGGTCAGATCGTGATGCCGGTGGCGGACAGTATGGCCGCGAGCCGGGCGTTGCTGGCAAGCTGAGCATGCTTGCGGCGCAATGTTTCCAGCGACTTCGCATGGTATTTCTGTGGCTTCTGCCGCCACTCGAATCCCTGGAGCGTCACGGCAAACTCTTCCTCTGGTGAGCGGGCGATGGCGTCGGCATTTGCACGGCTCCATGGCAGGAACCATTGTCCGGCCCAATCACGCAGGATCGGGGACAGGGTGGGTTCAAGGGTTTTCCAGTCCTCGAATTCACCCTCGTTCGCGGGCCAGAGCATGCGCTGGATCCAAGCAAGCACGTTCTGCGCACGCGCCTCGATGATTGCGCACGGCGTTGGGTCGGTCCACATGTTGTAGACCTGACCCCAGAGCGAGAAATCGGCGAAGGACGGCCGCGCGCCGAACAGGTAGCGGCGCGTCGCCAGATGCGCATCAAGTTGCGCGAGTGCCGTGTGAAAGGTGCTTTCGATGAAGGATGCCGTCGCATCGCTTGACCCGACAAACCAGACGCGTCCGGTCATGCGGGTGCGAATCTGTTCGGCAAAGCCCTGCTGCGTGGCCTCGTCCATCGCCGGGTTCATGGCCAGGGCGAGGCGCCCTGCCGAGGCCTGCTGGTCAAGGGGACGGCGCCAGCGATAGTGGAACATCCACTTGTTGCCCCACTCGTCCGCGAGCTCCTCGATCAGTTCGGACAGGAAGCGCAGCGCCGGATCCTCGGGATGGATCGACGGCGCCGGAAACAGTGTTTCAAGCCTTTCAATGATGGGGGTCGAGTCCTGGATGCCCTCACCCTCGGGCGTGACGACGAGGGGAACGATCGGGATCTTGGCGTATTTTGCGTACTCGGCCGCGTTGTCTCCGCCGCGGTTCAGCCACCTGTGTGGAAGGTTCTTGTAGCGCGCATAGGCGCGTACCTTCACCGAGTAGGGCGACATCTCCGCACCAAAGATCCGATAGATGTTTGTCATTTCAGGTTTTCCTTGAGGCGCCCAGGCGGTCAGCCGGTGCGTTGATTACTTCAGCTCGGCCAGCAGGGCGTCGACCATCCTGTTGAGGATGCGCGCTGCTTCCGTGGGGCTCAGGCCCTGGTCCTGGCGCAACCGGCGCCATGCCTGAAAACTTGTCAGCATTTCGAGCGAGCGAAACAGGTCCCCGTCTTCCAGCACCTGCTCCGGCAGCACCTGACGCAGCGTCTTGCGCTCCATGCGCAGGTGCTCGTGATAATCCTCCATGAGGAAGGGCGAGCGGAAGCGCAGCACGCTGCCGGCCACCTTCAGCGGCATGATGTCATCGTAGAGCGCGGTGCGTCGCGCGACCAGCTCATCAAGCCTCTCACGCCATGTGTTTCCCGCATAGGGCTTCAGGACTTCCGGCATGATCCGCGCGCGCGTGACCTCGGCGATTTCGCGGTACAGGACTTCCATCTCATCGAAATGGCGGAAGACCGTTCGCAGCCCCACCCTCGCCCGCTCAGCGACCTGCGCGGCGCTGGGGGACATTTCGCCCTCCCGCACCAGTTCGATCATGGCGTCCACGATCTGGCGGCGGCTCTGGTCGCCGCGCTTGCGCCTGCCATCCTCGATCTTCGATATGGTCATCGTCCCGGCAAATGCTCCGAGCCTTCCTGCAGGACTGTCTCGATGTTGAGCTGACCTTTCAGGCCGGCATCGCGATGGACCGCAATTTCCCGCCATTCCTTCGACATCGACATTTCCACCATGGCCCGCCGATTGGGATAGGAAGCGATGGCAACCTCGTCCCAGAGTTCCTCGACCTGGCCCAAGGTCAGGAACGTCACATCAGCGGCGAAGACGGCGTGGCCGCCAAATTTTGGCAAGAGTTCGGCTACTGCGCGCCCGTAGATCATGTAGGCCTCGCGGCCGGTCAGGTTTGTCTCCCGGCCATCCTTGTACTCGGCCTTGTCCTTGAACTTCAGGAGGTTCACCATGTAGATCGGTTTGGACGGACCCGGCTCCATCATCTGGCGTACGCGCTCGGGGTCCTTCGGAAAGATTTCGTTTTCGACTATCATGGCGATCCTGTTCAGGCTGACGGGAAACTATTGACACATTGAGTGCCATTTTTCAAGGTGGCGCCCCATCTTCCGGAACCTGCCCCATGAAGCCCTTCTCGCAAATCCTGGTGACGCTTGTCCTGCTCATTGCTGCAGCACGCAGTGCCGGCGCTGTCGAGCCAGCTCCGTCCGAGAAGGCCGCGAGGCCGAATTTTGTCCTGATCCTGCTTGATGATGCAGCGCTGATGGATCTCGGCGCCTTTGGCGGAGAGGCCCGCACGCCCAATATTGACGCGCTGGCGGCGTCGGGAGCGATGCTCACCAATTATCATACGTCCCCGCTCTGCTCGCCGTCCCGCGCCATGCTGCTCACGGGCATCGACAATCACCGCACCGGCGTGTCGACGATCGAGGAGGTGCTGCCTCCCGAACTTGCAGGCAAGCCCGGCTATTCGCTGCGGCTCGAGCCCGGGGTGATCACGGTTGCCTCGCGCCTCAAGCAGATCGGCTATCGAACCTCCATGGCAGGCAAGTGGCACCTGGGTCACGGCAAGGGTGACCTTCCCAGCGACCACGGATTCGACAGGTCGCTTGCGCTGGATGCTTCAGGTGCCGACAACTGGGAACAGAAGCCCTACATGCCGTATTACCAGCATGCGCCCTGGTTCGAAGATGGCAAGCCGACGACGCTTCCCGAGGATTTCTATTCGTCGGAGCTGCTGGTCGACCGCGCGATCGACTACATCGGCAAAGCGGACCCGGCGGGTGCCCCCTTCTTTGCCTATGTCGCTTTCCAGGCGGTGCACATTCCGGTCCAGGCCCCACGTGAGTTTTCCGACCGCTACAGGGGACGCTTTGACGGCGGCTGGGACAAGCTGCGCGAAGATCGCTGGGAACGGGCGAAGTCACTGGGTCTCATACCTGCGGATGCACCACTGGCGCCGATGCACGAAGGTGCGCGGCGATGGGATTCCCTTTCAGCCGACGAGAAGCGGATCTTCGCCCGCAGCATGGAGGTCTATGCCGGGATGCTGGAGGCAACCGACCATCACATTGGCCGGCTGGTCGCGCATCTGAAGTCGACGGGGCAGTTTGAAAACACCGTGTTCATCGTCACGTCCGACAATGGACCCGAGCCCAGCGACCCGGTTCACGCGCCTGGCATGAATTTCTGGATGATGACGCATGGCTATGACTGGCGGCTCGACAATCTCGGCGAGAAGGGCAGCCTTGCCTATATCGGTCCGGAGTGGGCGGCGGCAGCCGCTTCGCCTGGCAAGGTGTTCAAGTTCTACACGTCGCAGGGCGGACTGCATGTTCCGTTCGTGATCTCGGGCCCGGGCATCAGCGGCGGGCAGAAGCTCGGCGCGATGGCGTTTGTCACGGATGTCACGCCCACGATCCTGTCCCTGGCCGACGCTGATGACCAGCAGCCGAAAGGAGAAGTGCAAATCACGGGCCGGACGCTTCTGCCGGTGCTCAAGGGCGCGGCAAAGGACGTGCGCGGGCCCGACGAGGCCGTCGGGACAGAAGTCTCCGGCAATGCCGCCCTCTATCGAGGTACGTACAAGATCGTCCGCTATGCACCGCCTTACGGAGACAATGCATGGCACCTTTATGACCTCTCGACGGATCCCGGCGAGACGCGCGACCTTTCGGCCGAAAAGCCGGACCTGCTGAAGTCCATGCTTGCCGACTATGCGACCTATGAAAAGCAGATGGGCGTGCTTCCCTTGCCGCCCGGCTATGACGTGCAGCAGCAGGTGGCGACCAACGCCATCAAGAAGCAGATCGCGGCATACTGGTGGGTGCTGGTGATTGCCGCGATGCTGCTGCTCGGGATGATATTCCTGGCCTGGCGCCTTGTGCGCCGGCTCTGGGCGACCGGAACCTGAGGTCCTCGCTCAGGCCTTGATGCGCATCGCGCCCAGGTAGTCGCGCTTGCCAAGCTTCACGCCCTTCATCCGCAGGATGTCGTAGGCCGTGGTCGCGTGGAAGTGCAGGTTCGGCAGCGAGAAGGACTGCACGAAGCCCTCGGCGACGAACGGGATCTTGAAATCGCGCAGCTGGAAGATCACGTCGCGCCCTTCGAGGGCGTTCACTTCTGCCGGCGTCAATGCCTTGAGACCTGCATGGGTGTCGGAAATCAGCTTCTGAAGCCCCGCATAGTCGGGCGGCATGTCGCTGGGCGGCGTGAAGAGCCCCTTCTCGATGCCGCGAATTGCGCCGAGCGAGTGCTGGGCCACGGCCGTCACCTGGAACTTGAACGGCAGCATGTCGGCGATCATGCGGCTTTCAACCACTTCATTCGGATCGATGTTGTTTGCCTTGAAGTGTTCGAGCCCTTTGGCGAGGACACCTTCGAGAGCGCCCACGATCTGCAGATAGCTGCCGACCGAGATGTCGTAAAGTGGAATGGCCATGCCTGTTTTCCTTTGTGATATGAACGGTTTTACCAGCGTGGTGCGTTTTTTGAAAAGAGGTGGTCGATGCTTTATCCGCTGATCAAGGCCGTGATTTCCGGCATCCTTGTTGCTTCCGTATCGGAAGTTGCCAAACGCAGCCCCGCCTTCGGCGCCATGATTGCCTCGCTGCCGATTGTTTCAATCCTCGCCATGATCTGGTTGTGGCGCGATACCGGCGACGCCGAGCGGATCGCGGCGCATGCCGAGGCGACGTTCTGGTATGTGCTGCCTTCCCTGCCGATGTTTCTGGTCCTGCCCGCATTGCTGCGAAACGGGCTCGGCTTCTGGTCGGCGCTTGTCGTTTGCTGCGTGCTGACGTTTGGGCTCTATCTCGTAACAGTCCTGATCGCGGCCCGCTTTGGCGTAAAGCTCTGACGTGATCAGGCCGCTGGCTTTTCAAAGAGGAAGCGGGTGAGCAGTGTCGCCGCCTGAAACAGATTGAACATCAGCGCCGTGACGACGAAGCCTTCGGACCACGCCGGCACGACGTTGAACAGCGCGAGGAAGAGCGATATCTGGATCGGCACTTCAAGGCCGATCCAGAACAGCATCGCGAAAAGCGGCGCGCGCCTGAAATGCTCCCGGAACCACTGGCGATACTCGGCGTCAAAGACCACGACGCAGGTTCCCCCGACCCACAGAAGGAGCAGGAAAGCGGCCGCCGACAGCTGCCACAATATCTGCGCGTCCAGGTGAAACTGTATGAGTGTGGCAGGAATGAGGGCTGCCGTCATGGCGCCAAGACTCAACGACACAACCGACTGCAGCAGCTTCGCGGCGTCGGTGCGCAGCCGAAAGTCACCGAGGGAGCCGATGATGCCGCCGAAGCCCACAAAGATACCTGCGATCTGGGCGACGGCGAGATAGAGCGATGCATCCGGTGTCACTGAAGCATTTCCTTCCTGAGACGTGCGGCATTCGAGAAGCTCGGCAAGATAGAGGTTGATTCCGATCTCGTCTGTCGGGGACTGAGGTCGCTCGAGCGATGTCTGCGCCCGCGCTTGGGCCAAACAGCACTCGATGCAGAACTTTGCTTTGGGCGGCGCCTCGCTGTTGCAGGCTCTGCATCTCATCAAGGCCGGTGATGGGGAACAGAGCGCAACGTGTCACCATTGACGGGCCAGCGTCGTTCACCCCGACCGCTCAGTCCCGGCAGCCGCTGCTCCCCTGCAACGGCCCCATGCATTCGAAGGAGGGATCCTGGAC
>CAZYFM010000133.1:0-8532 GCA_964646885.1 uncultured Flavobacteriaceae bacterium | reverse complement strand
CGCCGCCGACGTCCGCACCCTTCGTGAAGATGCCGCCGCCGAGACGGGCGAAGATGGAGATCACCGACGCGCCGAGCGCCAGGGCCACGAGTGCCTCGTTGATCTGGCGGTTCTGGAGTTCGTCCGTGACGCTCAGGCCAACCAGGCCCGTGAGCACGCCGTAAAAGCCGGCGATGCCCAGCAGCGCCAGACCAACGACGAGCATGCCCGTCGAGGCGCCCGACTTGAAGGCAACGTCAAGTCCCTGGGCCAGTCCCTTGCGCGACGCTTCCGTCGTGCGGACGTTGGCGCGGACCGACACAAGCATGCCGATGAAACCGGCGGCACCCGACAACGCCGCACCGATGATGAAGCCCACCGGGGTGATGACGTTCTGGAACGCGATTGCCAGCACGATTGCAACGCCGACCGCGACATACGCGATCGTCGTGTACTGGCGCTTCAGGTAGGCGGCGGCGCCTTCCTGGATGGCGCCGGCGATTTCCTGCATGCGGGCGTTGCCTGCCGACAGCGCAAGGATCGACCTGATGGTGATTGCGCCATAGACGAGCGCAAGCACTGCGCAAACAATGGTGATGATAAGTCCAGTCCCGGTATCCATGTGCCCTCAGACCCTGATGAAGTTAGCCGGAACTGGAGAAGACCCAGGTTCCGGGCTTGGATTCGGAGGGATGCGCGCGTTCACGCACAGACGCGAGTCGTGTGACGACTCACTTGGCCCCCCGGCCAAAAAGACGGCGGAACATGCCAAACGCGCAAATGGCTTGCAATACTGGAACGCTGGGGAATTGCGGCAAATGCGCCGCCGGGAGGGTTCAGCGGCTAGCGGAAGTCTTTGGCCGAGTCCCGGAAATCGACTTTCTTAACGATGTCAGGCCCGACAACCTTGGTGCAGGCATCCATCAATCGCCGCCCCAGGCCTGATTCATCCAGCACATCCGGGTCTTCGCCCAGCGCGATAGTACTTCGATGCACTTCACGCAGGAATGCGTCCTGGATGTAAGGAATTTTCTCCAGCAGCATCATCTTGTTCGAGTCGTCAGGCAGCACCAGCGTGACGTTGAGGTACACGTAACGGGCCAGCTGTCCCTTGATCATCACCGGCGCCACGAGCATCGGCATGTTGACCGACGGCACCGACGGAACGCGCTCTTCCTTTTCCGCCTTCTTCTTCGAGCCATGACCACCACCGCCCGCCAATGCGGGCTCGGCAAGGGTCACCCCCGCCAGCAAGGCGGCGATGGCAGCGCAGGACGTCAGGCGCAAGGTTTGCCTATTTCGCAACCGCTTCGGCCTTTTTCTGCTTGTTCTGCTCGCTGACGCTGAAAACGATCATCAGCAGGATGAGCGCCATGATGAAACGCATGTCGGGTACTCCACCACTTTCCCGACAGGCATTGTGCACGCGCGGCTTTAATGGCGCGTGAAACGGCTGTTCATCTCTTGTTTAAAAATGCGTAAACCCGGTCTGTGCAAATTGAAGCGGTTCACCGTCTTCGTGCAGCACAAAGACCTGTCCCGGCCCCTTCACGCAGGTCCCGATCCGCGCGGCACTGACGCCCGCGCGCTTGATGGCCGCCTCGATCCTGCGCCTGCTGGACGCCGGTGCCGTGAAAAGGATTTCGTAATCATCCCCGGAAACAAGCAGGTCGGCCTTGCTGACAATCTCCTGCGCCAGCGCGTGTTGCGCCGCAACAGAAACGGGAACCTGTTCCAGTGACAGCGTGAACGAGGTACCGGACTGGCGCGCCAGATGCCCCGCGTCCGCAACAAGACCGTCCGACACGTCAATCGAAGCGCTCGCAAGACGAGCAAGGACCGGACCAAGAGTGACCCGGGGCTCGGGTACCCTGTAGCGCTGCAAGAGGAACCTGCGATCCGCCGGGGACAGCCTGTCGGGTGCAGATTGCGCAATGCGAAGGCCGAGTCCGGCATCCCCGATCGTGCCCGTCACCCACACGTCATCACCGGCACGCGCACCGCTACGCCGGATCATGCTGCCGGGTGGCGCATCACCGAGCGCGGTGATTGAAATGCTCAGGGGGCCGAAGGTGCGGACCGTGTCCCCGCCTCCAAGCCTGATGCCGAACATCTTCTGGTCTTCTGCCAGCCCGGATGCAAAGTCTGCGATCCAGGCTTCGTCAATCCAGGCAGGCCACGCCGTCGTCATGAAATAGGTTCGCGGACGCGCCCCTTTAGCGGCGAGGTCCGAAAGATTGACCCGCAGGGCCTTCTTGGCAATGTCACGTGCGGGATCTGTCCTGAGGAAGTGAACTCCCTCGACAATGGCATCGGCCGTCACGACGAAGCCCTGCCCCGCCCGCGGCATGAGGAAGGCTGCATCGTCGGTCAGCCCGAAGGCCCCCTTCTCTCCCTGTGCCAGGGGCGCAAGGTACCGCTCGATCAGGTCGAATTCACCCGGAAGCGGCAGGCGGCGGCTCATGGGGTCTGCGGGTCTGCTGCAGCAGGTTCCGTGGGGCGCGCATCACGCGCGATACGATGCAGCACGCCACTGATGAACGAGAGCTCGTCGCTCTTGTCCTCGAAGAAGGCGGACGCCACGTTCAGGTATTCCGACAGCACGACCTTCACGGGAAGACTGGCATTGGCGAGAAGCTCGTACGTGCCCGCGCGGAAGATCGCGCGCATCATCGCGTCGATGCGGTCATAGCTCCAGGCCTTGCCCGTCGCCTTTGCAAGTGCGCGATCGATCTCGTCCTGGCGCTCGACCACGCCGCGCAGGATGCCGGCAAAGTACTTGTGGTCAGCCTCGGCGAGGTGGACATCATCGATGACCTCGCCAATGCGATGCTCGACAAATTCGGTGATCGCGCTTTCGCTGTCCTGGCCACCAATCTCCATCTGGTAGAGCGCCTGAACGACAGCCAGGCGCGACACGCTGCGGGAGCGGCCATCGCTGCGGCGCTTGGGGCGGGGCTTGTCCGGTTCGGTCATGTCAGCGGTGACCCAGGTTCAGTTGGCGGCGCAACCGGATCATCGCAAGGGCGGCCTTCGCGGCATTCTCCCCCTTGTGCTCGACCTTCGAGGCATCAACCCGCGCCCAGGCCTGCGCCTCGTTCTCCACCGTCAGGATCCCATTGCCGATGGCCAGGCGCTGGCCAATCGTGAGGTCCATAAGGCCCCGCGCCGACTCGTTCGACACGATCTCGTAATGGGTGGTTTCGCCCCGGATGACACAGCCCAGCGCCACGTAGGCATCAAAGGTGGGTCCGGCATGGTGACCCGCCGAATTGGCCATCGACACCGCGCCGGGAATCTCGAGCGCGCCCGGAACGGTAATGACATCGAACTCGACGCCTTCCGCCTTCAGCACGCGTTGTGCACCCGCCAGGAGCGCATCGGAAATGTCGGCATAGTACCGGGCTTCAACGATCAGGACGCGGATTGGTTGCTTCGTCATTTCTCAGGCCTCGAACTTGGAGCCAACAAGACGTGTCCCCACAACACGCAGTCCATAACCCTCAAGCCCCACGATCTTCCGCGAGGCTGAATTCGTGAGCAGCACCATGTCCTTGACCCCGAGATCAAGGAGGATCTGCGCACCCACGCCATACTCCTTCAGGCGCTGCGGTGTCGTCTCGGCGCTGGGCTCCTTGCGAAGCAGCAGGTCCGAGATATAGGTGGCCCGGCTTTCGCGCAGCAGGACCACGACGCCGCGCCCTTCCTTCGCGATGATCTCCATCGAGCGCCCGAGCACGTCGTCGCGCCCGCCTTTTACGGCCAGCAGGTCATCCAGCAGGTTGACGGCGTGCATGCGCACGAGAACGGGCTCAGGCGTCGAAACGTCCCCGACCACCAGCGCGATGTGCTCGGCATATTCCACGGTGTTGACGTAGAGCATCATCCGGAACCGGCCGCCATAGTGGCTTTCGATGTCCGTTTCGACGGAGCGCGTGATGAAGTGATCGTGACGGCGCCGGTAGGCAATGAGGTCGGCAATCGTGCCGACCTTGAGCCCGTGCAGTTGCGCGAACTTCACGAGGTCCGGCAGGCGCGCCATCGTGCCGTCATCGTTCATGACCTCGCAGATGACGCCGGCGGGAACAAGTCCGGCCAGGCGCGCGATATCCACCGCCGCTTCCGTATGGCCGGCACGCACCAGCACACCGCCGCGACGAGCAACGAGCGGAAAGACGTGTCCCGGCGTGACGATGTCGCCAGGGCCCTTCGTTGCATCGATGGCCACGCCAATGGTGCGGGCCCGGTCATGCGCCGAGATGCCGGTGGTCACCCCCTCGCGCGCCTCGATCGACACCGTGAACGCCGTCTGGTTCCGCTGGCCATTGGCCTGGCTCATCATCGGCAGGTTCAGGTGCTGAGCACGTTCCTGCGTCATGGCAAGGCAGACGAGGCCGCGCGCATGCTTGGCCATGAAATTGATGGCCTCAGGTGTCGCCATCTGCGCCGGAATGATGACGTCGCCCTCATTCTCGCGATCCTCGGCATCGACGAGGATGAACATGCGCCCGTTGCGCGCGTCTTCGATGATCGCTTCGGGTGGCGAGATGAACTCGTGAAACTCGCTGTGGCTCATGCGAACTCCTTCAGCCGCGCCAGATAGCGAGCGAGCATGTCGATTTCCAGGTTGACCTTCTGGCCGACCTTGACGGTCCCCCACGTCGTTTCCTTCGCGGTATGGGGGATGATGTTGATGCCGAACGTTGACCGGTCGACCTCGTTCACGGTGAGCGACGTGCCATCGATCGAGATCGAGCCTTTCGGGGCGATGAAGCGTGCGAGCTCCTTCGGCGCCTTGATCTTGATCCGCGTGGAGTCACCCTCGGGTGTGACGGACAGGATTTCGCCCACGCCGTCGACATGCCCGCTGACGATATGCCCGCCAATCTCGTCGCCGACCTTGAGGGACTTCTCGAGATTGACCAGGTGGCCCGGCTGCCAATCGCCCAGTGTCGTCTTCGACATGGTTTCGGCCGACACCTCGACCGAGAACCAGGCGTCACCTTCGGCTCCGCCCTTCGCAATGACCGTCAGGCATGCGCCCGAGCAGGCGATCGAGGCGCCAATGGGGATTCCCGCAGGATCGAATTTCGTCCGGATCTTGAACGTCGTGTCACCGCGCCGCGAGACGAGTTCCACCGTTCCGACGTCGGTTATGATGCCTGTAAACATGGGCCAGAGTATTAGGTGCCAAAGCGGTAAGTTTCCAGCACATCTTCGCCGAGGCGAATTGTCTCCATGCGCACGCCCCGTGGCATTTCGGCCAAATGGTTGATCCCGAGCCCGGAAACCGCAGAGGCACCATCACCCATGAGCCGTGGCGCGCGGTACCACAGAAGTTGATCCACAAGCCCCTGTCGCAGCAGCGACGATGCGAGCCGTGCACCACCTTCGACCAGGACCCGCGTCAGCCCTTCATGGGCAAGTGCCCCAAGCGCTGCGCCGAGGTCCAGCCCCGCATCCGTCGCCGCCACGGGCAAGACCCGCACGTTGAGCGCCTGAAGCTCATGCGCCGCCTCGGCCCGCGCCGTCAGCAGCCACGTTGCCTGCCGCGCGGCCCCGGTGCTCAGCACCGCACCCGCAGGAAGCCTCGCCTTGCTGTCGACGACAACCCGGACGAGGCGACGATGCTCCACGCCGGGCAGGCGGCAGGTCAGTTCAGGATCATCGGCGAGAACGGTGCCGATGCCCACGACAACGGCATCATGCTGCGCACGGACAAGATGGGCGTGACGACGCGCGGTTTCTCCCGTGATCCACTTGCTCTCGCCGGAGGGAAGCGCAATCCGTCCATCAAGTGTGGTTGCCAGCTTGAGCGTGACGAACGGTCGTCGCCTCTGGACGCGGGAAAGGAAGCCCGCGTTCAGGGCACGGGCCTCGCGTTCAAGCACGCCGGTATGCACCTCGACCCCGGCGTCCCGCAAAAGGGCATGTCCGCGCCCCGCGACACGCGGGTCCGGATCCTCAAGCGCCGACACGACACGCGCAACGCCGGCCGACTTCAGGGCCTCGGCGCATGGCCCGGTCTGGCCGTGATGGGAGCAGGGTTCAAGAGAAACGAATGCTGTGGCCCCGCGCGCGCGATCGCCGGCCTGCTTCAGCGCCTCGGTTTCTGCATGGGGCCGGCCACCATCCTGCGTCCAGCCGGCGCCAGCAACATGTCCGCCCGGGTCAACAATCACGCAACCAACAGAAGGATTGGGCCAGACACGCCCGAGGCCGCGCTGCGCAAGCTGCAGCGCAAGGCGCATGTATCGTTCATACGTGTCCGGTGACGGGCGCGTGGCTTACGGGCCCTTGTTTTCGGGTTCGTGCAGCTGGCCGAGAATATGCTCGAAGTCCTTCGCCTCCCGGAAATTCCGGTACACCGAGGCAAAGCGGACATAGGCGACCGCATCGAGGTTCGAGAGCCCCTGCATGACAAGCTCGCCGATGGTCGATGACGGAATTTCCGTTTCGCCCGAACTTTCGAGACGCCTCACGATGCCATTGACCATCCGCTCGATGCGCTCCGGTTCGACGGGACGCTTTCGGATCGCATGCTGGATCGATCGCATGAGCTTGTCGCGATCAAAGGGTGTTCGACGTCCGCTCTTCTTGATGACAATGAGATCGCGCAGCTGCACGCGCTCGAACGTCGTGAAGCGCGCGCCACACGCCGGACAGACGCGACGACGCCGGATCGCGGCATTGTCTTCGGTTGGACGACTGTCCTTTACCTGGGAGTCATCATGCTGGCAGAACGGGCATCTCATCGCACCCAGCCCCCTTGCTTGTCATACCCGGTCTAGTACCCGGGACCGGCCTTACCCACGATCCGACTCAAGCACTTGCGCGCGAGCGGATCAATCCCGCTATTCCTATTACGGGTGAAATCGCTTCGCCTTGGTTAATGGGCGCAGCGGCGCAAAACGTCACGATTCCGCGGATTTCCGGTTGAGAACGTAGAGCAGCTTGGCGCGCGCCAGCTTTTCGATGTCCGATCGCATCGCATTGAGGGGAGCCATGAAGCTCACCTCCTTGCCTGAGATCTCGTCGACGGCTGTCACCTTCTGGAAGTTCCCGATGCGCGTGATCTCGAGGATGATGCTCAGGCGCATGGGACCCCGTCAGGCAGCCCGCTTGATCTTGAGGCGCGACCAGGCGTCATCAAGGGCCAGGATAAGAGCCCTCATCTTGTCGTCGTCGTGGAACGGCGATGGTGTCAGGCGAAGGCGTTCCGTGCCGCGCGGAACAGTCGGATAGTTGATCGGCTGCACGTAGATGCCGTGTTCGGCCATCAGGATGTCGGAGACTTCCTTGCAGCTGATCGGGTCGCCCACAATGAGCGGAATGATGTGGCTGGTCGACGGCATGACCGGCAGGCCGGCCTCCGTGAGCAGCCGCTTGAGCGTGGCAGCGCGTTCCTGGTGGCGCGTACGCTCGACCTGGCTGGACTTCAGGTGCCGGACGCTCGCCAGCGCGCCAGCGGCGAGAACGGGCGGAATCGACGTCGTGAAAATGAAGCCCGGCGCAAACGAGCGAACGACATCGATGAACCGCGCGCTGGCGGCGATGTAGCCGCCCATCACGCCAAAGGCCTTGGCCAGCGTTCCGTTGATGATGTCGACCTGCGCCATCGCGCCGTCGCGTTCGGCAACGCCGGCGCCGCGCGGACCGTACATTCCGACCGCATGGACCTCATCAAGATAGGTCAGGGCACCAAACTTCCTGGCGAGTTCGCAGATCGCGCCGATCGGAGCAATGTCCCCGTCCATCGAGTAGACGGATTCGAACGCGATCACTTTTGCGGCAGCCGGGTCGGCGCGCGAAAGGAGTTCCTCAAGATGGCCAAGGTCATTGTGGCGCCAGATCATCCGCTGCGCCTTGCTGTGGCGCATGCCCTCGATCATCGAGGCATGGTTGAGCGCGTCCGAGAAAATGATGCAGTTCGGCAGCACGTTGCCCAGCGTGCCCAGCGCCGCTTCATTGGCGATGAACCCCGAGGTGAAAAGCAGGGCAGCTTCCTTCTGGTGCAGGTCCGCAAGCTCGCGTTCGAGCTCCACATGGTAGTGGGTCGTGCCGGAGATGTTGCGCGTACCGCCCGACCCGGCGCCGGCGACATCGATGGCCTCGTGCATGGCCTTCAGCACCAGCGGGTTCTGGCCCATGCCCAGATAGTCGTTCGAGCACCAGACCGTGATCTGCCGTTCGCCACCATCGGTGAATTGCACGGCATTGGGAAATGCGCCGCGCTTGCGCACGATATCGGCGAATACACGATATCGACCTTCGCGTTTGACCTGGGTAAGCGCTTGATTGAATTGACTTTCGTAGTCCATTGCTCTGACCTTCAGGCCGCCGGCACGCATGACTCTGCCGACGGCTAGTTAAGCGGGAACGCCCCAAAGATTCCAGTGCGTTTTGTCGCAGACGCAGGAACCAGATTCGCAACCCCGGCGCCTTGCGCGAAATCAACCCCGTTTTGGCTTAACCATTGAGATATCTCGGTTTTTGTGGCTTCAATCCGTTGATGAAAGCGATTCATTTCATTTCCGGCACGCCAAGGTCCGG
>CAZYFM010000132.1:0-8561 GCA_964646885.1 uncultured Flavobacteriaceae bacterium | reverse complement strand
GCCGGACCCGTCGAGGAAGCCATGGAGGCGGATCGCGCGTTCTCCCGGCTTGCGCAGGAGAAAGGCGTTGCCGAGGCCTTTGCCTCATTTGTTGCACCGGACGGCATCCGGTTCGTGCCGGGCGGACAGCAGAGGGGGCCGGAGGCGATTCGCTCGGCGATGTCGAAAGACTTTGAAGATGGCGGCAAGCTCGTCTGGGATCCGGTTGAAGGTTCAGCTTCCGCCGACGGCTCGCAGGTGGTCACCTGGGGACGCTGGAGCTACACGGCTGCGGGGCAGCGTGATGCGTCCAGCCATGGCACCTATGTCACGGTCTGGGTCCGGCAGAAGGACGGTTCGTGGAAGTGGAGCCATGACATCGGCAATTCCGATCCGCGTCCCAAGCCCTGATCCGGACTAACCCTAGTCCGGGAAGGGTGTAATTCACCGGCTTTCCCGTGTAGTGTCACCGGATCATTCACGCCTCCCCTCCGGAACCGATCCCCGTGACCCAGGAAACGCCGACACGCCTCTTGCGCGCGCTCAATACGATCGAACGCGTGGGCAACAAGCTGCCAGATCCTGTTACACTTTTTATCCTCTCCATCCTGACGGTCATGGTGCTCTCGGCGATCCTCGCCGGCATGGGGGCGAGCGGGGTCAACCCGGCCAGCGGCGAGACCGTGCTGGCCATCAGCCTGCTTGATTCGGCCCAGATCCGCCGTCTTTTTGTCGAGATGCCCCAGATCCTGACGAGCTTCCCGCCGCTCGGGATCGTGCTGGTGGTCATCATCGGCTCGGGTCTTGCCGAGCGGTCCGGCTTCTTCGCGGCAGCGTTGAAGGGTCTTGTCCGTGCGGTGCCCCGCCCCCTCATGACATTCACGATCGTGTTTGCCGGCGTGCAGGCGAACATCGCCTCGGACGCGGGATACGTGGTGCTCATTCCACTGGCAGCCGTTGTGTTTGCTTCAAGCGGCCGGCATCCGGTGGCCGGCCTCTCGGCCGCCTTTGCAGGCGTGGCGGGCGGCTTTGCAGCCAACTTCGCCATCACGCCGGGGGACGGAATCCTGTCGGGCATGACGCAGGCGGCGGCCGCGCTCATCGACAAGGACTACAAGGTCGAGATCACGTCCAACTGGTACTTCCTGTCGGCCCTGGTCCCCGTCTACGCGATCGCCGGTACCATCGTGTGTGACCGGATCGTGGAGCCGCGCCTCAATGCAGGCGCGCCCTGGGTGCCGGTCGTCGAGCCCGAAGCGAGCAAGGCGGACGAAGCGCGCGAGCGCCGGGGACTTCGCTTTGCCGGAATCGGCTTCCTGATGGTCGTTCTTCTTGTCGTTGCGCTGGCCTGGGAGCCTGGCTCCCCGCTGCGCACCGACACGGGCTCGTTCGAGCCGCTCTTCAAGTCGATGGTCGCGATCATGTTCCTTGTGTTCCTTGCCTGCGGGCTCGGCTACGGCATCGGTTCGGGCGTGGTCAAATCGGACAAGGATGCGGTCACGATGGCCAGCCGGGGCGTCAGCGAGATCAGTTCCTATCTCGTGCTGGTGTTCTTTGCCGCCATCTTCGTGGCGATGTTTTCCTGGTCAAACATGGGAACGCTGCTTGCGATCTCGGGCGCCGAGACCCTCAAGGGCGCCGGGCTCCACGAGGCGCCAGTGGTGCTGCTGTTCGGCGTGATCCTGCTCGCCATGGCCTGCGACATGCTCATTGGGAGTGCCTCGGCAAAGTGGGCGATCCTGTCGCCCATCCTCGTGCCGATGTTCATGCTGCTGGGCATCGCGCCCGAGGCCACGCAGGCGGCCTATCGCGTCGGGGATTCGACCACCAACATGATCACGCCGTTCATGAGCTATTTCCCGCTGATCCTCGTGATGGCCCGCAAGTACATGCCTGACTACGGCATCGGGTCGATGGTGGCGCTGATGCTGCCCTATACGGTCGTGTACTTCCTGGCCTCAGGAACGTTCTTCGTGATCTGGTTCCTGTCGGGCATGCCCTTTGGACCTGGCGTGGAGAGCGTCTACGTGCCTGGCGCCGCGCGGTAGGAAGAGGCGTACAGCTTCGCGCGCCCTTCACGCACCTGCCAGGTCGAAATCCCAGGACAGGTTGTAGTTCATGTTGCGCACGATCTGCGTGACGGGGCGGCTGTTCGCACCTGCCGAATCCTTCGGGTGGCGCACGGTGAGATCAGGCACCTTGATCCTGATGGTGAGATTTCGCTTTCCGGCTTTGCGGTGCGCCTCCAGGGTGGAACTGATCTGCCCGTAGAGCTGCTCGCGCAGCGACACTGGCAGATAACTCCCGCCAAGACGCATGATGTCGAGCTTGACGAACCGATAGACCTGGTTGCGCTGATGAGATGCCAGCTTTGCGTCGGACTGGAAGCGCGTGCGGGCTTCGTCATCGTGGGCGATTTCGGAGAGGCCGCGCCCGTCCATGTGTGCGCCCTTGCTGCCGGCGAACTCGAGCATGCTGTAGAAGTCGTCGTCTTCGCCACCCCATCCCTGGTACACGGTGTCGTAGCCACCCACCTTGAGGAAGGTCTCACGCTCGCACACCACGGAACCCCAGGTCTGCAATGAAGGCGGATCCGCCCGATAGTGGTGGCCTTCAGCAAGACTTTCGCCGAGGCCCTTGAAGAAGCCATCGGCGATCAGGATGTCGGCGTCGAAGAACGCCAGCCACGGCGTTTCGGCCGCTTCTGCGCCCGCATTGCGCGCCCTGGTGAGGCTGAATCCCGGTTCATCCGTGACCCGCACGACGCGCACCTGCGGGAAATGGCTTTCCACCCATTCACCCGTACCTTCGGGGCAATCGTAATCCACGACGATGGCGCGGACCTGCGGCTGCGATGCCACGCGCGGCAGGGACTGCCTGAGGTGCCCGAGGCGGCCCTTGCATGTCGTGATGTAGGTGATCAGCGGCGGGCTCATGACCGATCAGGCACGAACGGCGATCTCGAGCATGTCTCCCATGATGGCGTTCAGGTCGAAGTCCTTCGGCGTGTAGATGCGTGAGACGCCCAGGGCCTTCAGGTCGGCTTCGTCCTCGGGCGGGACTATGCCACCGACGATGACGGGCGTGTCCGTGATACCTGCGCCCCTGAGCTCCCTCATCACCTCGGCGACGAGTTCCTTGTGGCTGCCGGACAGGATCGACAGGCCGATGACGTGGGGCTTCTTCTCCTTCGCCGCCTTGGCGATCTCGGACGGGGTCAGGCGGATGCCGTCATAGGCGACCGCAAAGCCGCAGTCGCGCGCACGGTAGGCAATCTGCTCGGCTCCGTTCGAGTGGCCGTCGAGGCCCGGCTTCGCCACAAGCAAGGCCGGCGGGCGGCCCAGTTTCGCGGCGGCGGCCTTGGCCCGCTCGCGCAGGGCACCGATCGCCTCGTCGTTCGACATGCGCGGCGTCGCGGCGACGCCGGTTGGTGCGCGGAACTCACCGAAAGCCTGGCGCAGGCTTCCGGCCCACTCACCCGTCGTCACGCCGGCTTTGGCGCAGGCGATCGACGGCTCCATGATGTTGCGGCCCTCGACGGCTGCTGCACGCAATGCTTCGAGCGCTGCGGTGACAGCCTTGCTGTCACGCGCCGCGCGCCAGGCCTTGAGGCGCTCGATCTGGTCGCGCTCGGCAGAGGCATCGACGGTGACAACCGCCGAAGAACCACCGGCGAGACCCGGTTCAGCCGATTCCCTGTAGGCATTCACGCCGACCACCGTCTGTTCGCCGGACTCGATCGCCGCCACGCGCGCTGCGTTGGATTCAACGAGGCGCTCCTTGATGTATCCGGTCTCGACCGCCTTGATCGCGCCACCCATCTCGCCGATGCGGGCGAGTTCGGCGAGCGCCTCGCGCTTGAGTTCCTCGACCTTCGCGTTGATCACCGGTGATCCATCGAACAGGTCGCCGTATTCCAGCAGGTCGGTTTCCAGCGCGAGGATCTGCTGGGCGCGCAACGACCATTGCTGGTCCCAGGGGCGCGGCAGTCCCAAGGCCTCATTCCAGGCCGGCAGCTGCACCGAACGCGCGCGCGCGTTCTTCGAGAGTGTCACGGCCAGCATCTCGAGCAGGATGCGGTAGACGTTGTTCTCGGGCTGCTGCTCGGTCAGGCCCAGCGAGTTGACCTGGACGCCGTAGCGGAACAGCAAGTCCTTCTCGCCCGTCACGCCGTAGCGGCTGCGTCCGAGGTCGGTCCAGAGCTCGGTGAAGGCGCGCATCTTGCAGATTTCGGTCACGAAGCGGATGCCGGCGTTCACGAAGAACGAGATGCGCCCGAAGACCTTGCCGAAGTCGGCCGGAGGCACCTGCCCGCTCTTCTTCACTTCGTCGAGGATGGCCGTGGCCGCCGCCAGGGCGTAGGCGAGTTCCTGCACCGGCGTCGCCCCGGCTTCCTGCAGGTGATAGGAGCAGACATTGACCGGGTTCCACTTCGGCAGCTCGCGATAGGTGAAGGCGATCGTGTCGGCCGTCAGCTTGAGCGAGGGCTTTGGCGGGTAAATGTAGGTGCCGCGCGAGAGGTATTCCTTGATGATGTCGTTCTGCGTCGTGCCCTGAAGGTCCTTGCGCGGCGTGCCCTGCTCGTCGGCAACAGCGATGTAGAGCGCGAGCAGCCAGGGGGCCGTCGCATTGATGGTCATCGACGTGTTCATCGTGCCGAGCGGGATGCCGTCGAACAGCGTGCGCATGTCGCCCAGGTGGGAAACGGGAACGCCGACCTTGCCTACCTCGCCGCGGGCACGAGGATCATCGGAGTCGTAGCCTGTCTGTGTGGGCAGGTCGAAGGCCACCGACAGTCCGGTCTGGCCGCGCGACAGGTTCTGGCGGTAAAGCGCGTTGGAGGCTTTCGCCGTGGAGTGGCCTGCGTAGGTTCTGAAGATCCAGGGTTTGTCGCGCATTGTCCCGCCATCCGTCGCTCATGCCGCATTGCAGCAACCACCCATAACAGGGCGCGGAAAGCGATGCAATTCTGCGCGACGGGTGCTGTGCCGGTTGAGCAGGACGGCCTTCAGGGCAGAGGCGACGACGCGTGATGCCTCTGTCGTGCGCGCCCTGTCACCGGATTTACTTCGACGCTTCGCGCCGGATGTCGGCGATGCGGTCTTCGCCTTCGGGGCTGTGAATCCAGCTTTGTGCTGCAGCCAGCGTTTCGAACTGAAGCGGGACACGCTGCGGCCTGACCCTGTCGGGCACGGGCACGAACACTTCGAACGTGCCGGCAAAGCGGGCGTCCTTGGTTGCCTCGGCATAGGCCGGAGGCAGGCCCTTTTTCTTCTTCATCGACATCGGGGGAGTTCCTTGTGAGCCCTCCTATAGCCCGGTGTCGCAAAGGCGCGCAACACGGCGTGGTGACGCGACCTAGCCCCTGACCCAGCGCACCTTCGGGTTGTTGAAGTTCACCACGTCGCCGAGCTCATAGACGTTGCGATAGCCGTAGCCGTAAAGGTTGATGAACGTCTGGATGTTCAGCGCCAGCTGCACGCTTTTCATGACCACGGGCGCGACGTTGTTCTCGAAGTTGTTGTTGCAGTAGATGAGGATGCGCGTGTTGGGGTTCGGGATCGTTGCTGCGAGGCTCTGTGCCGTGAAGTCGGTCAGGCTGAGGTTGATCGCACCGGCGATGTGACCCATCCGGTAAGCTGACGCCGATCTTGCGTCGAGGATGATCGTGCCGGGCTGGCGTGCCATCGCCTCGAACTGCGCGTGGCTGACCAGGCGATTGGCGCGATAGGCCTGGACTTCTTCCGAGAGGTTCCGGAATCCGCCGAAATCGACCTGCCCGCCGGTCGAAGGACCATTGGGTGGTGGCGGCGCGGCGACCGCGAGCGTCATCAGGCCCGCCCACATCAGGACAAAGGCAAACACGGCCAAGCGATTCATCACTTCTCTCCTCAACGACGCAAGGATGAGACCCGGGCAGTGCGGCAGGATTGCGGCAAAAGAACCGCGCCTTCGCCGTTTCATCGTGAATTCCAGTTCAGGTCAGCCCCGCGCGGTGGCCAGCGCAACGCGAAGGACAGAGTCCACGCCATCCCTGATGTCGGCGACGCTCTCGCGTGCCGTCACATCGGGAATGACACCAGCATCCGGCTGCGGCGTGGCAGGGAATGTGCCGATGAGCGGCAGGTCCACTTCCAGGCCGGATGCCGGCAGTCTCAGGAAGAAGAATGCACCGCCGTTAATGCCGCGCCGATTGCCGCCGGTGGGTGAACCGACCAGCACGCCAAGCCTGCTGGACTGAACAAGGCTCGCAAACTGGAAGGTCGCCGAACTGTTCGTGGGTCCGACCAGCACAACCAGTTTGCCCCTGAAGCGGGGCCCCTTGGGCATGATGGGCGCGCGCGAGTTGCCGCCCTCCTCGATCAGCTTGTAGAAGCCGTTGCCGATCTCGACGGCGTCCTTGCCCCAATCCTTGAACGATGGATCCCAGGTGTCGAGGTAGGGATCGAGAGCTTTCGGCGCGGTGCGATATCGTACGCGGCGCTCGTAGGCCGTGCGCTGCAGGGGCCGGTCGATGCAACGCGCGAGGATTTCGTCTCCGCAATCGAGGCCCCCTTCGTTGTCCCTGAGGTCGACGATCAGCGCCTTGACCTGACGTGACACGATTTCAGCCATCACGCCATCGAGCCAGCCCTTCCAGTCCCACTTGGTGTTGTAGACGGCCCAACCCGGCATGATCAGTCGCGCAACATCTCCCGCCTCGTAGCGCAATTCCCACTGCGGCCCGTCATTCTTTCCCGGTGCGGTGATCTGAGCCTGGCGCTGCTTGAGGTCGATGGCTTCGACCGTGCGCTCGCCGCGGTCCGTCACGAGGCGGAAGGGTTGCCCTGCCCGCTTGCGCGTCAAGCCATAGAAGATGTCGAAGGTCTCATAGTTGTCGATGCCGCGCACTTCGAGTTGGGCCACGCGCTTGGCCTCGTTGGTGCCATCGGCCCGCGTGTAGGGCAGCAGCGAAGAGAGGACGTCAGACGCCGGTTCGCCGTCGATCGACTGCACGATCGTGCCGCGGGGCAGATCTTGAGGTCCGTTCGCGGTTATGACCATCTGCCCGTCAAGCCATCGGAAGTGGAACGGCAGCCTGGTCTTGCCCGAGAAGAGCTCAGAGACGATCACATCAGACTGGTTGTAGAAATTGGCGTAGCTGTGGCCGCAGCGGATCGTGGACAGGAAACGGGAAAGCGCGAGGTAGGCTTCCTGCCGCGAGGGGCTCGAGGCCCAGACAGCTTCGAGGCCTGCAAAGCCCTGGTCGACCTGCGCGGGAGTGAGATATCGAAAGAGGCCCGGATGCATCGCCATGTAGGCCTGCCGCAGGATCGCGATGTCCGAAGCCCAGGCTGACCGGACAGCCGCTGATGCCGTTGCGGTCAAGGCGAGCGCTGTCGCGCCTGCGCCCAGCAGGAATTCACGCCGGTTTGTCATGTCAGTCCCTTTCGTAACGGAAGTTACGCATGGTCCTGCCCGGCGGATCAATAGCCGGCATTGCGCGGGCATCGCCGCGCCCGATAAAAGGAAGGCTCATCAAGGGATCGCCCATGAACAAGCTCTTCCTCGTCCTGTTCACATTCGTGCTTGCTGCCTGCGCCACGGTGCCGGAGCGGCCCACGCCGGAAGCCATGGCCGACTGGGAAAAGTGGAAGGCTGACGAGAATGCGGCCTGGTCCACGAACGAGTTTGCAATCCTCAAGATCGATGACGCGATCTACCTGAAGGATGGCGAGAGCGCGTGGCTCACGACGCGTCGCCAGAAGGTGCTTTCCTACAAGTGGAACCTCGGGAGCCCTCGCGGCGGCGGACATGTCGTGATCACCTATACCGGCGACAAGGCGAAGGTCTTCAACGGACGCAAGCTGTCGACGCACGAGCTTGCCGAAACGCAGACCGTCAAGCTGGGCAACGGCATTGACGTGCGCTTTGCACGGACGCAGATCAGTCCCGGCGTCAATGGGCTGCGGGTGATGGTCTACAACCAGGCTCACCCTGCGGCACGCGACTTCGAGGGGCTCGTCCATTTTCCCTACGATCCGACCGCAGTGGTTCAAGCCCGCGTGGAAGCGGCGCCCAAGGCGGAAGCCGTGGACTTCCAGACGTCACGTGGCTGGCAGAAGCGCTTCAACCGCGTCGGCATCGCGTCGTTCACGCTCAAGGGCAAGGACATGAAGCTCAGCCTTTACAGCGACGACACTGATCCTGCCCAGATCAAGAGCGTGTCGGCGTTCTTCCTTGATGAACTCAGCGGCAGCGAAACCTATGGCGTGGGACGGTACTTCGACATCGACGTGAAGGGGCTGCCGCAGACGCTGACCATCGATTTCAATCGCGCCTACAATCCGAACTGCGCGCGGTCGCCGCACTACAATTGTCCGGTGGCGATGGAGACACTGCCGGTGGCGTTGCGTGCGGGCGAGAAGATTCCGCCGAAGCATTGAGGGGGCTGGCGCGCGGCCATTGCGGAACCTGCTCCATAAACTCGTCATGGTCTGCGCAGGCCACGGGTGTCCGGTTCAGAAATATCCCCGCAAACCCATTCATCATAGTCATGGTCCGCGAAGGCGGACCACCCATGACTTTGCAGCGTTAGGGCG
>CAZYFM010000131.1:0-8633 GCA_964646885.1 uncultured Flavobacteriaceae bacterium | reverse complement strand
CACCCCATCCGCCACCCTACGCCTTCGGCTTCGGGTGGCAGGCCACCCGGAGACGAAGACGTAGGGTGCCTCCCGAAGCCTTGGCGAAGGGAGGCGACGGTTGGCCGCCAATCAGCGCAAAGCACAGGTGGTGTCGCTTGTGGTACGTGTATTTTCTCAAACTGCGAAATGGTGACTTCTACGTTGGTTCGACCAACGATCTCCGTCGACGTGTCAACACGCACAACACCGGCCGGGTGAAATCCACTCGACTTCTGTTACCCGCAAAACTGGAGGCGTATGTAGCTGTCGCCGACGCAAGGCGCGCTCGAGACTTGGAGAAGTACTTCAAATACGGTTCCGGCAAGGCTTTCTCACTCAAGCGGTTCTTGAACCGCGAGGACAGACCGAACAGCGCAGGCTGATCCTTACCGACGTGATCAACCGGGCTTTTCCTGATCAACTCTCCGCTCAGGCACGATCAACCTGTAACCCACCCCTGGTTCATTTCGGATCAGGGTCGGGCGGGTTGGATCGCTTTCCAGCTTCTGGCGAATGGCGCGGACTGCCACGCGCAGGTATTCCACGTCGGACTGGTGTGCCGGGCCCCAGATGTCCTTCAGCAGCTGTACATGCGTCAGCACACGACCGGCGTTGCGCGCCAACAGCTCCAGCAGCGCATACTCCTTCGGAGAAAGTCGCACCTCGCTGCCACCTCGCCTCACCATCCGCGCGTCGAGATCGATTGAAAGTTCCCCAATGACGATCAGGCCACCCTTGGCCGGTTCGCGCGATCTCGTGCGCAATGCTGCCCGAAGGCGTGCCAGCAGTTCATCGGTATCGAAGGGCTTCACGATGTAGTCGGCGGCCCCAAGGTCCAGGGCTGATACCTTTTGCGCGGTAGAGTCGCGCGCCGAAACCACGATGACTGCCACGCCCTTTTCAGCGAACTGCCTGACCAGTTCCATGCCATCGCGATCAGGCAATCCAAGGTCCACCAGAGCCGCTTGGGGAATCGCATTCGCCGTCAGGTGCATGGCTTCCCGAGCACTTGAAGCTGTCGCCGCGCGGTAGCCACCGCGCTCCACTGCGGCCTGAAGCAACCGCAAGACGTGAGGTTCATCCTCCACGATGAGGATGCGGGGGCTCATGACGGCTGCTTCCTGTCGGCGAACTCAATCGCGAATTCGGCACCTTGGCCGCCAGGTCGATTGGTTACGCTGATCCTGTGTCCGAGAGCCCTGGCAAAAGCATCAACGACAGAAAGGCCTATACCCGAACCTGGCGCCCTGTCCGCATTGGTTCCGCGCCGGAACAGCGCAAAAAGATCTTCCGCATCCTCCCCGATGCCAGGCCCACCATCGACAACCGACATCCGGGCGCCGCCATTCACCTTTCGCGCGGTGACGAGGATGGGTGTCTCCGGAGGGCTGTATTTTGCTGCGTTCTCGAGAAGGTTGATGGCCATGTGGTGCAGCATGATGGCATCACTTTGGACAATCGGTGTGTCCTCTGCAATTTCCACACTTATCCGGGCGCGCGTGGCTGGAGGCATGGCGTCGATTGCCGATGCAATTGTGTCCGTCAGATCCACCGCGGACACCTCCGGCGGCGCATCCGATGCCTGCAGGCGCGCGAGTTCAAGAAGATTCTCCAGCGTTCGTTCAAGGCGAAGTGCGTCAAGGCGAACCTGCGCCACCCCATCGGGGCTCTCACTCGCGAGGCCTTCAAGCCCTGCGCGCAGGGTCGTCATGGGCGTGCGCAGATCATGGCTGATCGAGGCGAAAATTGCCTTTCGCATCGCGTCAGCCTCGGCCCGGCGATTGTCTGTTTCAACACGCGCGGCCAACTCAATTCGATCAAGCGCGTCTGCCGCTTCATCGAACATGCTGTGCAGCAATTCCATCCGGACAGATTGCTGCGCAGGCCCGGCGATCCTGACCAGCAACGGCCGCCTCCCTGCACGAGACGGAACATAGAGGGCTGCGGCAGACGGAAAACGCACAACGCCGAGACCCGCCATCTCGCGATGCGCGAGCGCCCAGCGCGCTGCCGCTTCATCCGACGCATCCGCAAAGGAGAGTGCCTCCACTGACTCGACGACCTCACACGGATAGCCCGACAGGGATTCAACCGCACTTGCCGTGGCCCGGCACACCTGCCCGGATGTCGCTGCATTCAGCAACTGCTGGGTCAGGCGGAAAAATGCGGCGCTGTCTGCAGCCTCCTGACGTGCGCGCGCGCCAGCTTCCGCGAGGCGGGCAGCAACCGATGCGGTTACAAGCGCCACCAGTGCATACACGCCCAGCGTCAGCAGATCGCTTGCCTTGGTGACGTCAAAGGTCAGGCGTGGTTCGAGTGCCACGAAGTTGAAAACGCATCCGGCCAGAAATGCGACGGCGATGCCTGCTCGCCGCCCGCTGCCGGCGGAGGCCAACACGACTGGCAGCAGCAAAAGCAGAGCAAGGTTTGCGGTGCCGAACTCAGGCCAGGCCACGCCTGTCCATGCCAGGCCACCGGTCAAGGCAATGGCCAGAACAAGCCAGACCGACCTTCCGGCAGCCATCGCGCGCGTTTCAAGCATGATCAGACCCGCACGCGCGAACCCAACTCGACGACACGCTCGGGAGGTATCTGAAAGAAGGCGGTTGGATCTGCTGCATTCCGGTGCAGGAAGCTATAGATGATCGCCTGCCACAACGGTAGGCCCAGCTTCGCACCGGGGGACAGCGTGTTCCTGCTGACAAAGAAGGACGTGCCCTGCGGTCTCACCGGGACCCGACCGTCTCCATGCAGATCGCTGGGCACGTCAGGGCTTTCCATATAGCCGTAACTCAATGTTGCGCGCGCAAATCTGTCGTTTATCCTGGATATCGAAAGTCGCTCTGACGGATCAACGAAGGGTCGAGTTGACGTACGCACCGTCAGCAGGATGTTGTCTTCGTGCAGCACCTGATTGTGTTTCAGATTGTGCAACAGAGCCGGAGGCGCGATGTCCAGATCGGCTGTGAGGAATACTGCGGTGCCTCGAGCTGTCGAAGCAGAACTCTTCGAGAGCGTCGCCGCCAGGTCGTCCATCTTCACAGTCTCTCGGCTTGCCTGCAACGCCTGGAATGCCCTACCCCGCACCCAGATTGCGATCAGTCCGGCAATCATCAACCCTGTCGCCAGTGGCACCCAACCGCCGTCGGCGAGCCTGAGAATGTTTGCGCCGAAGAAGAACAGGTCAAGCGCCAATAGCGGACAGATCAGAAGGAGCGTGCCTGCGAGCGACCACTTCCACATTTTCCAGACCACCACAAATGCCAACATGGTCGTGACAACCATCGTGCCCGTTACGGCAATGCCATAGGCCGTCGCCATCTTCGATGACGTCTGGAAGCCAACGATGAGGATCAGCACACCCAGGGCCAGCAGCCAGTTGATGGCAGGAACGAAGATCTGGCCGGAGTGCTCCGCACTTGTCTGTCGGATTCCCATCCTTGGCAAAAGCCCCAGAGAAATGGCCTGCTGGGTCAATGAGAAGGCGCCGGTAATCACAGCCTGGCTGGCGATGATCGTTGCAGCAGTGGCAAGCGCGACCATGATCAGCCGGAACCATTCAGGCGTCATAAGGAAAAACCAGTCCGCCACTTGCAGCGCTTCCCCTCTCGCCGCCGCCGCATCAAGCTGAGCGAGGGCAAAGGCTCCCTGTCCAAGGTAGTTGAGGGTCAATCCGGGAAACACCAGGAGGTACCAGCCCAACCGGATCGGAAGGCGACCGAAGTGCCCCATATCCGCTGTCAAAGCCTCTGCCCCAGTCACTGTCAGGAAGACTGCGCCCATGACGAGCAGGCCGACCTTGCCATGCCCCATGAGGAAATCGATTCCGTAAAGGGGATTGATGGCCGCGAGGATGCCGGGGACTGCGAGCGTGTTCGCTATGCCTACCGCGCCGATCGCCAGAAACCAGGCGACGCAGATCGGACCGAACCAGCGCGCGACACTCGCCGTTCCCGAGCTCTGCACCGCAAAGAGCGCAACAAGGAGGCCGATCGCGAGTGACAGGATCAGGCCGTGGCTAAGGTAGGGCGCCACTGCCGGAACCGACTTGAGCCCTTCAACGGCGGAAAGCACCGACAAGGCGGGCGTGAGAATTGCATCACCGTAGAACAGCGCCGCGCCAATGGCACCCAGCACTGTCACGAAAGCCCATTTGCCTCCCGTTGCCCGACGCGCCAACGCCATTAGCGAAAGAACACCGCCTTCGCCGTTGTTGTCCGCACGCATGAGGAAGGTGACGTACTTTATCGTCACCACGAGAATGAGCGCCCAAAGTGCCAGACTCAGAACGCCCAGGATTTCGGCCCTCACAATTCCATCACCGGATGCCTGTGCCAGCGCCTCGCGGTAAGCGTAGAGCGGGCTCGTTCCGATATCGCCGAAGACCACGCCGATCGCACCCAAGGCAAGAATTGCGACCTGTCGGGGATTCGACTCGGGGACCGGAAGATGTGTTGGGGAATCCGTGGCAGACATATTCAGGCTCCAGATCTTTCCCGGTTTCACATCACGGTCGGCCATAAAAATTCCATGCGGAAAGACGCGCCACGAATGATGACTTCGTGAATGCGGCTTCAGCCCCGACCCGAAACACGGCTGAAATCCCTTCCGTGCCAACCCGGAAGTCTTGTTGCGACTGAGTTGCATTATTAGATCTTGCGTGCTACGAGGTATCGGAAATGGGCGCCATCTGCCTTCGAAGGCGGTGGTGAATTGGGTAACTGGGGTAATCACATGTCTGTCGAGCTACACGCGCGCGGCGCGCATCTGCGCGCGCTCAGGTCGCGCTGTCTTCTGACTGTCGCGATCGTCACGACCACGTTTTTTGCGCTTCCGGCACTCGCGCAGGACACAAGTGAAGCAGAGACGTCGCCCGGCGTCGAGAAAGTCACCGTCACCGGAAAGCGCAATTACTACAAGCAGGACGACACATCGTCCGCGACGAAGACCAACACGCGCCTCATCGACGTGCCGCAGTCGATCACGGCCATCACGCGCGACCTGATCGAAGACCAGGACATGCGGACGATGGGTGACGTGACCCGCTATGTGCCGGGTGTAACCATGGGCCAGGGCGAAGGGCATCGCGATGCCCCGACGGTGCGCGGTAACTCGTCGACCGCCGACTTCTTTGTCGATGGCGTTCGCGATGACGTGCAGTACTTCCGGGATCTCTACAATGCCGAGCGCATCGAAGTCCTGAAGGGGCCGAATGCCCTGATCTTCGGCCGCGGCGGCGGTGGCGGCGTGATCAATCGCGTCTCGCGCCAGGCCGATGGCGAGCAGATCCGGACGCTGGTGCTGCAGGCCGGCAGCGATGACAACCGACGCGCAACCATCGACCTTGGCGACGCTCTGGACGAGATGGTGTCGGCGCGGCTACTGGCGGTCTACGAGAATTCCGGTTCCTACCGGAACCATGTCGAAGTGGAGCGGCTTGGGATCAATCCGAATGCCACGTTTGCGCTGTCGGAGCAGTCCCGGTTTCTCGTGAGCTACGAACATTTTTCCGACGAGCGCACGGTTGACCGCGGCGTTCCCTCGCGAAACGGACGCCCGCTCGAGACCGGCGCCTCGGCCTACTTCGGCAATCCCGACCTGAGCAAGAGCGATGTGAAAGTCGACATTCTTCGGGCGACATACGAACACGTTTTCAGCCCGACGCTCAGCATCAAGAACCACACGGTCGTGGCCGGCTATGACAAGGCCTACTCGAATGTGCATGCCAACAGCAGCGTCAACGCGTTCGGCGACGTGTCGCTCCAGGCCTATTTCAGCACGACGGACCGCACAAACATCTTCAACCAGACGGACCTTGTCTGGGACACGTCGACGGGCGGCATCAAGCACAGGATCCTGTTCGGCGCGGAGTTTGGCTGGCAGGACACGGACAACACGCGGTCGCCGAACAACAACGCCGCGGGCACCGTCAACATCGCCAATCCGACGACATTTGCGACTGTCGCATTCCTCACGCCCCTGCAGAGCAACAACAATGCGGGACTGAAGCTTGCGGCGGCCTACGTCCAGGACCAGGCCGACATCACCGACACGATCAAGCTTGTTGCGGGAGTGCGTATCGACAGGTTCGATCTCTCCTTCGATGACCTGCGCCCCGCCAATGCCGACTTCGACCGCGCCGACACGATGATTTCGCCGCGCGTCGGCCTCATCTACAAGCCGATTGATGCGATGTCGATCTACGGCAGCTATACCGTTTCGCACCTGCCGCAATCGGGCGACCAGTTCGCCTCGCTCGATGCAACCACGTCGGCGCTGGAGCCGGAGAAATTCATCAACCTCGAAGCCGGCTTCAAGTGGGACATCCGCCCCACGCTTGCGCTCACAGCTGCGCTCTACAGGCTGGACCGGACCAACACGCGTGCGATTGATCCCGTATCGAGCCTGACGGTCCTGACCGGCGAACAGCGCAGCGAGGGGCTTGAGCTTGGCCTGAGCGGCAACATCACCAATGCGTGGTCGATCATGGCGGGCTATGCCTACCAGACCGCGGAAATCACGAAGACGACCACGGCTGCGCCTGCCGGGCGGCAGGTACCGCTCGTGCCGGAGCAGACCTTCTCGCTGTGGAACCACTACCGCGTTTCAAAGGACTGGGCGGCTGCGATCGGCATCACCCACCAGACCGAGATGTTTGCGTCGATCAGCAATGCCGTCGTCATTCCCGCCTACACCCGTGTCGATGCGGCGGCATATTACCGGATCAACGACGAAGTGAAGCTGCAGGTAAACGTCGAGAACGTGCTGGACGAGACCTACTGGAGCACCGCTCACAACGACAACAACATCACGCCCGGCTCGCCCCGCTCCGTGCGGGTCACGCTGACCAGCATGTTCTGACAAGGAAACGGGGGCGACCTGCGCCCCCGCTCCCGTCTGCCTGCGTTCGATCAGGCGAGATCGAAGCGGTCGAGGTTCATCACCTTGGTCCAGGCCGCGACGAAGTCCCTGACGAACTTCTTTCCGCCATCGAATGCACCATAGACTTCGGCAAGGGCACGCAGCTGCGAGTTCGAGCCGAAGACCAGGTCGACACGTGTGCCGGTCCACTTCAAGGCGCCGGTCTTGCGGTCCCTGCCCTCGTAGACGCCGTTGGTGCCTGCAAGCGGGCTCCAGACGGTGCCTGCATCCAGAAGATTGACGAAGAAGTCGTTCGTCAGCGTTTCCGGACGCTTCGTCAGCACGCCGTGGGTCGACTGGGCGTGGTTTGCTCCCAGTGCACGCAGGCCGCCAACGAGGACCGTCATTTCAGGCGCCGACAGGGTCAGCAGCTGCGCGCGGTCCACCAGCAGTTCTTCCGCCGGCACCGCGTACTCCTTGCGGAGATAGTTGCGGAAACCGTCAGCAGCAGGCTCCAGCACCGCAAAGGACTCGGTGTCCGTCTGCTCCTGCGTGGCGTCGGTCCTGCCCGGCGTGAACGGTACCTCGATGTCGTGTCCGGCCTTGCGCGCGGCCTGCTCTACCGCTGCCGATCCGGCTAGAACGATGACATCCGCGAGAGACACTTTCTTCCCGCCCTTCAGCGTCGCGTTGAAGTCGCGCTGGATGGCTTCCAGTGCAACCAGCACTTTCGACAGAGCTTCGGGCTGGTTCACCTCCCAGTTCCGTTGCGGCGCCAGTCGGATTCGTGCGCCATTCGCGCCGCCACGCTTGTCGGAGCCGCGGAAGGTCGATGCAGAAGCCCAGGCGGTCGAGACGAGTTCGGACACCGACAATCCTGAGGCGTTGATTTTCGCCTTCAGCGCCTTGATGTCCTGCGCATCGATCAGAGGATGATCGACGGGTGGCAGCGGATCCTGCCAGAGCAGGACTTCAGAAGGCACCTCGGGTCCCAGGTACCGGCTACGTGGTCCCATGTCGCGATGGGTGAGCTTGAACCAGGCGCGCGCGAACGCGTCAGCGAACGCCTTGGGGTCCTTGTGGAACCGGCGCGAGATCTTCTCGTACTCCGGATCGAAGCGCAGCGAGAGGTCCGCCGTCGTCATCATGGGCGGATGCTTCTTCGACGGGTCATGTGCGTCGGGAATCATGTGCTCGGGACGCACATTCTTCGCGCGCCACTGGTGAGCGCCGGCCGGGCTCTTCACGAGTTCCCACTCGTAGCCAAACAGCATGTCGAAATAGCCATTGTCCCATTTCGTCGGATTGGGCTTCCACGCGCCTTCGATGCCGCTGGTCGTGGTGTGGACGCCCTTGCCCGTGCCGAAGCTGTTCTTCCAGCCAAGGCCCATCTCCTCGAGCGGCGCACCTTCCGGCTCGGGACCCACGAGCTTGGGGTCACCTGCGCCGTGTGCCTTTCCAAACGTGTGACCACCGGCAACAAGCGCCACCGTTTCCTCGTCGTTCATGGCCATGCGCGCGAAGGTCTCGCGCACGTCGCGGCCCGAGGCGACAGGGTCCGGCTTTCCATTCGGCCCTTCCGGATTGACGTAGATGAGACCCATCTGGACAGCGGCCAGAGGATTCTCGAGCTGCCGCTCGCCGCTGTAGCGCCTGTCGCCGAGCCATTCGCTTTCCGAGCCCCAGTATATGTCCTCTTCCGGTGCCCAGATGTCCTCGCGGCCTCCGGCGAAGCCGAAGGTCTTGAAGCC
>CAZYFM010000130.1:0-8657 GCA_964646885.1 uncultured Flavobacteriaceae bacterium | reverse complement strand
GCCGCGTGCTCCGGATCGCGACCGGTGGCAAAGGCATTGGGCTGCTCATTCTGAACAATGTAGACGCGTGGCATCGGCAGCGACGCCCGGCGCGCAAGTTCCTGGACCAGACCGAACAACTCCGGATCCTCATTTCGCCCAATCTCGGTCGCGCCGTACATGCTCAGGACCATCTTGTCCGAGTTCCAGTACGCAAAGGCATTCGTCGCCACGGCAAAGGCCAGAGCGATCACCATGCCCGTGGTGCCGCCGATCAGGCCGCCAATGGCCATAAACATCGCCGTCAGTCCGGCAAGCAAAATGGCAGTTTTTGTCCAGTTCATCGCCTGTCAGCTCAAGAGGTGTAATCCGAGCGTAGATTTAGGAGCGACAAGCCCCGGCATCAAGGCATTACGCCTACTGCGCGGGCGGTGTTTCCAGGGCGACGGGCGAATCCTCGAAAGCCGGCGGCTCCTCGAGGCTGAGTTCGCTTGTCGAGGCCGGGGCCACCACGCCTGGCAGCTCCGCCTGCGGCGCCACCGTCTCGGGCGCGGCTTCACCCATGTTCTCCGCCTTCCAGCGCATCGCCATCGAAATCCTCGACCGCCCCGAGGGATGGTCGAAGAAGATAATTTCCTCAAGCGGCGTGGGGTCTAGCTTGCGATACTCGGAGAGCTTCAGTGCAATCGTTGCAAACCCGTCAGGCTCCCGCGCCGCATTCAGGCCAAAGATGTCCGCCTCGGCCTCGTTGGTCCGAATGATCGAGTTCGTCACCGGCGTCGACAGTATCCCGAACAGCGACAGCATGATGACGAGCACAGGAAGGCCTGCCGTATCGCCAAAGTCCCTGATACCCCACCAGCCTCCAAACAAACCGGTCAGCGTCCCGAAGCCGATGTCGATGAAAAGGAACGAGACCGCGGCCACCACAGCCATGACGATGATCATCTCGTAGATGTGGCCCAGCGCATAGTGACCGATCTCGTGCGCCATCACGGCGCGGACTTCGGCCGGGGTCGAGCGCTCGAGCAGATTGTCGTTCAGCGAAATCCGCGTTGTCCCAAGGAAGCCCGAGACGTTGGCGCTGATGCGCTTGGACTGCTTGGATGCATTGAACTCATACACATCTTCCGCAGGAACGCCGTTCGCACGGGCCATCGCAAGGATCTCTTCCTTCAGCGCGCCCTCACGCATTGGCTTGTACTCGTTGAAAAGCGGCGAAATGAAGACGGGCGCAATCGCGGCCCCGAACATGATGAAGGCTACGCTCACCGCCGTCGCCCATAGCCACCAGGATTCTCCGGTGCGGCGGATCACGGCATACAGGCCGACGATGAAAACAGAAGACATCACCGTGTTTACCGCAAGGCCGATGGCGTACTCGCTGATCCACTCTTCCTGGGTCAGGTTCGACAGGTTGAACTCGTGCTCGCGAACGAAACCCTCGTAGTAGGTCAGCGGGAAAGTGAGAATGCTTGTTACGAGAATGAACAGCACGCCGTAGATAAATGTCTGCAGGCCGCGCCACGACGTCAGGGATTCAGCGAGATTTCGCATGCCTGCGGAGGCGCGCGTGAACAGCAAGAGCAACGCCACTCCGATGCTGGCGAGGGCGTTCCAGAGAATGAACCAGTAGCCGCCTTCGAAGTAGGCGTCCGATTTTTCCTTGGCTTCGCCGGTGATCGTGGCGAGATAGGCTTCTGTTGCGGCGGCCGGATCGAATCCGGATGCAGTGGCCACGCCGGTCGCGGCCAGACACAACACAACTGCGGCGATAATCGCCCCCCAGCGCTTAAACATAATTTCCCCCAAAACCCCGTGGAACACTATCCGCGCAGGCGAAGTGCGTCGCGATGTCTGTTTGGTTGATGCTGGAAGTTAAGCATCTTTCATGGTCAGATGAGGCTGACAGGACACACCATGAGCCAAGATCCAGAGATCGCCGCGAGAATTGCTGCAGCTGCTCAACGAGCTCTCGCCGAGGCAGAAGCCCGCAGGGCCGACGCAGAGAAGAACAAGAAGCCCCTCCCGAAGGAGCTCGGAGGCAGGAATGGCCCCGACCCGGCGCGCTATGGCGACTGGGAAGTCAAAGGCATCGTGAGCGACTTCTAGTTGGCCACGTCGAGAAGGCGCCGGCAATCACGCGCCGCGCAGTTCGTCGGGTTCAGATCCGGTGTGGGCGCGTACTTCACTGTCAGCGGCTTTCCGGACCTCATGCTCTTCCAGGCCTTGTTCAGCAAGGTCTCCGCCACAGGCTGACTGGTATCAACAGCGAAGTAGCTGAACTTGCCCTGTGCACGATTATAGCAGCGCACGTGCGTGCGGTCGTAAAACGACATGACATCCCGGACGAAACACCTGTGCGCCAGAGGCTTTTCGATCGACGCAAGTTCGGCCGCTGTCGGCACCCTCGCAGGCCGCGGTTTTCGAGGCGGCTCGGGGTCGTTTGGAATGGGCGTTGACTGGCGCACGACGGGTGCCGACGCTGCGCCATCTGCCGTGGGCGCCTGCTCGGCCCCAGGTGCCACCGCGGTGTCACCGGCCGGCTGGACGCGTGCGTCCTGGACGCATGACACAGTCACCGCCAACGCGAAAAACGTCGCTTTTGCCAAAGCTCTCATGACTTGAACAAACCCGCCCCCAGGGTCCCCAATTGACGCGCATCCGGGGCCTGCTCGTCAAGCCCCCTTGAACCACGTGCCGACGGTCAAACCCGCGAGAATCCGGCAGGCGACAACCATGTTCAGCCGCACCCGGGCCCGGCAAAGGCTCGATCTATCGTGAAGCCTATCCCGCACCACCCTTAAAGCGTCGGGGGCATCATGGGCGCGCATATATTTCGGTGACACCATAAAAACCCATTGGTGACGAGGAGCCGCGCGGTCATGCACATGCGATTCGATTGCACACGCAGATGCCCTGCCACATTTGGCGCGTCGAGATTTTCGCGCTGTTCATTGCCCGACAAAACTAAGTCGCTGCCGGATGGAATAAATCTTCAAGCCCATCAGGAAACCTTGCTGATCCAGCAATACAGCGGCCGTGCGGTCTTCAGGTAAACAGAGGCGTATCCTGTTCGCCATGGGGCGGCGCATTCGCCGACACGCATCGTGTTCAGGCTGGCAGTCCGCACGCCGGATGTGGTCTGTGGCGCCTTCATTCTTCCCCTTGCGATTCGACTTCGTGACCCTTCGCGTTCTTGCAACCTGCGCCTGCCTGCTGATCTTCCAGAGCCTGTTCCTGTCGTCACGCGCCGACAGCGCGGGAGGATCAACGCGCGACTTCTCCACCTACCAGCCCTCCGTTCGTCCGACCCGCATCCCCACTTCCGAAGCTCCCCGCATCGATGGCGACGGATCCGATCCCGCCTGGCAGAAGGCTGCGACATTCGACGAGTTCTACCAGCTCGAACCCAATGAGGGGGTGGTTGCGTCCGAACGCACGATTGTCCGGGTCCTCTACGACGAAAACGCGATCTACTTTCTGGTTCACGCCCTCGACAGGACGCCCGACGCCATCAATGCCTCGGTGAAAGAGAGGGACGGAGACATTGCAAAGGATGATCTCGTCCGTATCTACCTCGATCCGTGCATGTCTCGCCGAGACGGCTATGCCTTTGAGGTCAATCCGCTTGGCGCCAAGCTGGATGCGCTCGTTCAGAACAACTCGGACTTCCTGGTCGAGTGGAACACGATCTGGCATGCGCGAAGCCGGATCGTGGCGGATGGCTGGGTGGCGGAGGTCTCGATTCCCTTCAGGAGCATTTCCTACGATGCCTCGCTTGCCGACTGGGGATTTGACTTCTTTCGCCTGATCCGGCGCAAGGGTGAGCGCATCCGGTGGTCTCAGATCAGCAACCAGTTGCCTTCATCGGACATTTCACGCGCGGGAACGCTTTCAGGCGTCACGGAGACGAACAAGGGCGTCGGCCTCGATGTCCAGCTCTATGGTACCGGCACCTACAAGCGCGAATGGAATGAACCCCGGGACGAAGACCTCACGTTTGAGCCTTCCGGCAATATCTACTACCGGGTGACGCCATCGCTTACGGGCACACTGACGTTCAATACGGATTTCTCGGATACACCCCTCGACCAGCGGCAGGTCAACACCACCCGGTTCGGGTTGTTCTATCCCGAAACCAGAGACTTCTTCCTGCAAGACGCGCCGGTATTCGAATTCGGTGGTGACAATCTTGGCGACAGCGTCAATGGGCGCCCGTTCTTTTCGCGAAACATCGGCCTCGTCCACGATCAGCCCGTCGACATCGTCGCGGGTGGAAAGCTGTCGGGCCAGGCTGGAAGGCTTGGCGTGGGCGGACTTGTCGTTTCGACAGGAGATACGGCGTCCACCGAAGGACAACTTCTTTCCGTGATGCGCCTGTCCCACCCCGTTCTCGATGAATCCCGTATTGGGGTGATTTTCACAAACGGGGATCCGACGGGAGAAACGGAGAACACTGTCGCGGGCGGCGATTTCCAGTTCCGAAACTCGACCTGGCTGCAGGGCGACACGATCAAGGCGGACATCTACTACGAGCGCAGCTTCTCCGATGCCTTTGGAGAAGATGACAGTTTTGGCGTTTCCATTGACCTGCCCAACGAGCCCTTCGGCGCAGGCTTCCGGTTCAAGGAGGTTGGGCTCGACTTCTCGCCGGCGCTCGGGTTCGTCAACCGGCCCGGCATACGCTCCTATGAAGGCCATGCCGGACTGCATCAGGCACTCGAGGACGAGAGCGCGTTTCGCTGGATAGATGTTTCGGGTTGGGCCACTTTCGTCACCGACCTGGAGGACAGGCTGGAGTCCCGAGAGGCCGGCGCCTCGTTCGGGTTCATGACCCAGTCGATGGACATCCTGAGCCTCAGCGCGGCGAACCAGTATGAACATGTCCCCTGGGCGTTCGAACTGCCGGGCAGCGTGATCGTTCCCGAAGGCACCTATGAATGGAACAATGCCACGCTTCACGCAGAGACGTCGCTCGCCCGCCCCTTCTCGGTGATCGGGCAGGTGGAGTGCTGCAGCTACTACAGCGGTGACATGGTCCGGACCTACATGTCTGCAAACTGGCGGCCCGGATCGACGCTGAGCCTTTCCCTGACACACCAGTACTATGACATCTCCCTGCCCACGGGCAGCGTCGTGATCCAGGTCTACGGTGCGAATGTGGGCATCAACTTTTCGCCGGACATGACGATCCAGACCCAGGTCGAACTCGACAACATCAGCAACGCCCTGAGCCTTTCGGCGAGATACCACTGGGAAGTCGAGCCCGGTACCGAAGTATTCATCGGTGTCGGCGAAGGCGGACAGGTCCTCGATGGCGGGAAGTACGAGTCCGAGACGACACGGGCGTCCATCCGGATCGGGCACCTGATGCGCTTCTAGCCTGCGGCTTGCGACCACAGTCGCGTAAAGTGGATACTGGAAGCGCTTAAACCTGCCGGCGGTGCGCTGTCCCTGCAGAACTTAGCGCCACCTTAACGGGCAGCAGCTTAAGACAGCCGGATTCTGTCAGACGGGAGCCCGCGTTTCGTGCAAGCCCTCTTCATCGGCCAGGCCTATATCGACATTACCTTCCTGACGGACCGCATTCCGAGCGGGGACGAGAAGACCGTTGCGCGCGATTATGCCGTTGCATTTGGCGGCAATGCGGTCACTGCCGCTTTCGCCTGCGCGAAGCTCGGCATCATTCCCGACCTCATGGCAACGATCGCGGATGACTGGCTGGGGCGGATGTTCATGGACATGGCGCTGGCTTACCGGATCCCGTTGCACGCGCGGAAGGTTGAACGGTCATCCCTTTCGTTCATCATGCCCAATGATGGCAAGCGAGCCATCGTGCGTTGCCGTGATGATCACTATCTGCATCCCTTTCCGCAACTGAACCTTGACGGGTGCAGGACGCTGCATCTCGACGGACACCAGGGCGACGCGGCCATCGCGTATGCCAGGACCGCGCGCGAGCGAGGCATTCTCGTATCGCTCGACGGTGGAGGCGTGCGTGACAACACCATGGACCTGCTGTCGTTCGTCGACGTGGCCATCGTCAGCGAGCGGTTCTGCGAACAGCTCGACCTCGATGCCGAAGGCACGATCGGGATGCTTCGCGACAAGGGATGCCGCGTGGCCGGCGTGACACTGGGCGAGAAAGGCGTGATCTGGCACGAGAAGGACCAAGGGATGCATGCGCTGCCCGCCCTTCATGTACCCGCCGAGCGCGTGGTTGACACCAACGGGGCCGGCGACCTTTTCCATGGCGCGTATGTGTTTTCACAGATGCGCTGGCCTGACCGATCCTGGGACCACCACTTCAGGTTTGCCCGGGCTGCATCTGCCCACGGGGTCCAGCATCTGGGAAACGAAGCCCGGCTACCGCGGCTTGACGACGTCATTTCCACGGCAAACTCCTTCGGGGACCCCCTGAAGGCGTGACACCCCCTTGAAAATCACTCGCAAACTGACAATTTGTCAGTTATAGGATAGCGATACCGTTCCGGCGACGAGACGCGCCTGCGGCAGAAGAGGACACTCATGACCCTGGTCAGCAGCTACCGATCCGAAGTTTCCGGTACACCTGCGGAAGCGTTCGAAGCAGAGACATTCCGGATCCAGCCCCTCAAGGCCCTGAAGGCCCTGTTTCGCCTTTTCAAGAACAAGGAAGACACGGCGCAGGTCTTCGAGATCATGCGCGCCCTGAGCGGGAACTCGGTTCCGAAGGGTTATGCGCGCCTGCTGTCCACGCCACAGGGCGGCGCCATTGCCTACCGTCGGCAGGAGCTCGCCGAGGTGCTTTCGGACCGGCAGTACCTGGCGAGCCTTCCCGAAGGCTCGGTCGGTCGCGCCTATCTCGACTTCATCACAGCAGAGAACATTTCGGCCGAAGGGCTGATCGAGGAAAGCCGGAAGGGCAATGACAAGGGGATCGACAGCGAGCATCCCTATGCATGGTACGGTCGGCGCATGCGCGACGTGCATGACCTCTGGCACATCCTGACCGGCTATAGCCGGGACGCGCTCGGGGAAGCCTGCGTCGTCGCCTTTTCATATAGCCAGACCAAGTCGCTGGGGTTTGGCCTCATCGCGTGGGGCGGCATCTTCAAGATCAGGCCCGCCCTGCCCGGCCACCCGGTTTACCAAGCCGTCCGGCAGGCCTTCCGTCATGGTCGCGAAGCCAAGTGGCTTCCTGGCGAAGACTATCTCAAGCTGCTCGCGGAACCCTTGGAAACGGCGCGCGCCCGCCTGAACATCCAGCGACCCACATTCTATGAAGCCATCCCGAAGCACGTGCGCGACCGTGTCGGGTCGGACATGCAACTTGCCACGGCCTGAGGGAGCCTGCGCAACTGCTGAAAAAGCGGGCATGACGCATCAACCGTGTCGTGCCTTTAATGCAAGGTGCGTCCAGACATTTCTGGACAAGGGCCTCGTCAACTTTCCATAGTGCTTCCTCACTCGGGGAGCCCCATGAACACCGTCTCAGTCCTTTCCACGGCGAGTATCCTGCCGCCATTGGTCGTGACCAATCGCGACATTGGCCAGCGGCTGATCGATGGCGCGCATGCGCGCGATGTACGGGATGAAGAAGCCGAGGCAACGGCGCGCTCCCGCGCGGAGCTGATCGAACAGAAAACCGGTCTCCGCTCCCGCAGGTTCTTCAGCCCCGAGGAAAACCCGGTCGATACGGGCTTGGCGCTGCTTGAACAGCTGATGGGCACGCGTGACTGGGCGCAGCTCGATGCCGTGATCGTGTCTTCATCGTCGACCCAGGGATTTCCCGGGCTGTCGCAGCAGATCGTTGCGGCATCCCGCGAAAAGCATGGCGCACTGGCACATCCTTTCGTTCTCGACATCAGCAGCAATGCCTGCACGGGCTTCATGTATGCTGTCACGGTCGGGCGCAGCCTGGTGCAGGCCATGGGCTACAGGAAGGTGGCCTTGCTTGCGATCGAGTTTTCGTCGCGCTGCATCGCCTATGACCCCAAGGCCTTCGGTATCAGCACCCTGTTTGGCGATGCGGCTGCCGGCATCCTGCTTTCGAGCCAGTCGCCGGGCATCGCCTCGATCATCACGAGCCGTGCGAGTTCCATGGTCGATCCCGGGACGATCGCGCTCGTGAAGGGCGCGGGCATGCTTGCGAATGACCAGCAGGCAGAGGTTCCCCAGAATGCCCGCTGGTACATGGCCGGGCCTCCGGTCGCCGTCGGTGCGACACGTATCCTCGTCGACGAAATCCGCCGCCACCAGGCGGAGGGCCACACGATTGACTGGCTCATCCCCCATCAGGCCAACCTGACGCGGATCCTGATCCCTGCATGCAAATCCGCGGGCATTGATCCGTCGCGGCTATGTGCCTCGTTCGCCGAGACAGGCAATACCTCGAGCGCGAGCATTCCCCTGCTGCTGGACCAGCTGGTGCGTGAGGGGAAGGCAAAAAAGGGCGAAAATGCCCTCCTTATTGGCTTTGGGGCCAGTTTTTCGATTGGGTCGGCACTGCTAACCTTTAACTGACGGATCGGAGTTGCAGGCGGCTTCGGCCTCGGGTATTCATCCGCCCCTTCAGACGACCACACACCTCTTTAGACGGATACGGATGGGTGGCAGAGTGGTCTATCGCACCGCACTCGAAATGCGGAGTACGGCAACGTACCGTGAGTTCGAATCTCACCCCATCCGCCACC
>CAZYFM010000129.1:0-8750 GCA_964646885.1 uncultured Flavobacteriaceae bacterium | reverse complement strand
GGAATGGGCGTATGGCTATGGGTCACTTCACCAGGACACACCCATGACCGTCAGCCTTGCACAAGCCTCCGAGATTGCCCGCGCCTATACGGCGGCGTGGAACACGGGGGAGCCAGATGCCGTGGCGGCCTTCTTTGCGCCGGATGGCCAGATCATCATCAATGACGGTGAACCATGGCTGGGCCGCGAGGGCGTGGCGCTCATGGCGTCCGGGTTCTTCGCCGACGTGCCAGACCTTCAGCTGGCCTGTGATGGCGTGCGTGTCGCCGGCAGCCATGTCGTCTACCTCTGGACCTTCACGGGCACGCATGCGACCTCGAAGCGCAAGCTGCGCGTCACGGGCTGGGAGGAGTGGGACCTGAATGATGCGCTGAAGGTGGATTCCTCGTTCGGCTGGTTTGATGCCGACGATTACGCGAAGCAGACAGGGATGGCCTGACGGGCGAACCAACGCGGGGCTGGAGGCCTTCGCCCCGGGAAAGAGGAAACATGCGGCTCAATCAGGTAACGGTTTCAGCGCGGAACATGCCGGAGAGCATTGCGTTCTACCGGCTGCTGGGCCTGCGGCTCATCGTGGAGTCGCCACACTATGCGCGCTTTGAATGTCCCGATGGCGAGTCCACGTTTTCGCTGCATCTTGATCCGGGGTTCTCTGGACCCGGCGGAACCGTTGTCTATTTCGAACACGACGTGCTCGATGTGCTGGTCGCTCAGCTGAAGTCTCGCGGCCTGAAGTTCGACAGCGATCCGCAAGACCAGTCGTGGCTGTGGCGCGAGGCCTATCTCAGCGATCCTTCAGGCAATCGGGTCTGCCTGTTCCAGGCGGGCGCTGCACGACGCTATCCGCCGTGGCGCCTTGCCGGCGCGGATCAGGCGTAGTTGAAGCTGACGCTGATGCGGTCTTCCTTCGCCTGGTTCGGCGGCACTTCGTGCCTCAACCAGCTTTCGAAGAGGATGATGTGACCTGGCTGCGGCTCCAGGTAGACAAAGGGCTGGTGCTCGCGCGGGGCGTTCTGCCTGCGTGACGGCGCGGCCATCATGAAAGCGAGGCGAGGGTCCTCGATCTTCAGCGGGCTCGAACCTTTCGGCACCGTGACGTAGCACGTGCCGCTGATGATGCTGTGCGGATGGATGTGGCTGGTGTGGACGCCGCCCGGCTTCAGGATGTTGATCCAGAGCGAGTTGCAGGCGAGCTGCCTGCGGCCGAGGTCATACTGCAATGCCCGGGCATAGGCATTCACGTGCGGCTGCAGTGCGTCCAGCAGTTCCTGGAAAGCCGGGATGCGCCGGGGCAGGTCGTCCAGCGAGGCGTATGACGTGTAGCCGTGGTAGGCGTGTTCACGGCTCCATTCCTGGCCGGCCTCGTCATCGCGTGATACCGAGCGACATGCCGTTTCCAGGTCGCGCATCAGGCGGGCGGTCTGGCGGCCTGCGAGCGCTGCCCTGTAGACCTGCGTCGGGAACAGAGATTCCACGGGCATCGTCGTCACACCTTTCCTGACCTGGACAGAAGGGCTTCAATGGTGTCGAGGCTTTCGACAGTGGCCGCATCCGCTGCCGTGAGTTGCGTGCCAAGCACTTCCTCGATCGCCAGCAGGATTCGCGCATGGGCCAGGCTGTCCCACTGGTCGATGGAACCAATGCGGACATCCGCGGGAAGCTCGGATTCAGGCAGGGCGAGCGCCTCTGCCAGCAGACGGAGGGCCCGGGGCCTGGAACTCATCGCGCATTCTCCTTCGCGGCCTGCGGCAGCTTCCTGTTCTTCCAGTCGCTGCGAAGCATGCCAAAATGATACTGGTCCAGGCGCGTTCCGTCGGCGACCGAGCGGCACTGGCCAACGTGGACACCTTCAAGCTTCCAGCCCTGGGCCTTGTAGTTGAAGACCGCTGGGTGGTTGCGTGCGAGCGGCGTTCCGTAGGCTTTCTCGATGCCGCGATTGTCGAAGAATTCATCGAGAAGGGCGGCGCGTGCCTCGTTGACGACGCCCTTGCCCCAATAGGACTTGTCGCCGATCACCAGATTGAAGCTCGCCGTGGCATGCATCCTGTTCACGTCAATCACGAAGAAGCCAATGTGGAGTGGCATGGCCTTCGTGAACACGCCGACGAGGAAACTGTTCTCGTTGTCGAACCTTGCCACGTAACGGCGCAGGTCGTCCTTGGAGAGGCGACGCTTTGCAATGTTCAGCGGCTGGACGATTTCAGCATCATCCGACCATCCGCCCCATCGATCGGAGATATCGGCGGCGGTCAGGCTTCTCAGCAGGAAGCGTTCGGTGCTGATGTGGATCGGGCGTCCCTGGGGCTTCTGCATCATGGCTTGTCGACCAGGCTCCTTCGCACGAGATCGCGGCTGACCTTCCCGCGGGACGTCTTCGGAATGTCGTCGACGATGAACCAGCGTTCCGGCGTGGCCTCACGCCTGAGATACTGAAGGCACCAGTCCCGAAGTGATTTCACGCTGGCCGCAGTGCCGGGCGCGAGCTTCACGGCCGCAGCGACAATCTCGCCGCTCACCTGGTCGGGTATGCCGAAAACGCAGGCCTCGGCAATATCCGGATGCCGCTCGAGCAGCATGTCGATCTCTGCAGGCTGTACCTTGAAGCCACCGCGGTTGATTTCGTCCTTGGCGCGACCCGTCAGGCGGATGACACCTTCGGCATCGATCTCGCCCACGTCACCGGTGGCATACCAGCCATCCTTCAGCACGGCTGCCGTCAGGTCGGGACGCTCGTGGTAGCCAAGCATGAGTGCCGGTGTCTGCACCAGGACTTCGCCTTCGCCGACCATGGCGATGGTCCCATCGGCGCGGCGGACTGCGGCGGAGCCACCCCAAGGCTTGCCGATGAGGCCGTCTGCCGGCGTGTAGTGAAGCGAGGACGCGCCGCCGACCCAGTTGGAGGTTTCCGTTATGCCGTAGCAGTTTACGGTTTCGCAGCCGCACCACTCGGCGATGCGCGACCACAGCGCGGCCGAAAGTGGCGCCGAGCCAACATGAACGCGCTTGAGGGACTGGCTGGACGGTGGCGGGCTCATGCGAAGTGCCATCTGCCACAGGGAAGGGACAGAGGTCATGAACGTGATGCCGTTCGCGTCGATGATTTTTCCGAGTGACTGGGCGAGACCGAGACCGCGCGCGACCAGATGGATGGTTCCTCCGGCCCAGAGGGGCGTCAGCGCATTGCCAATCAACCCGTGGCCGAAGTGGGTTGGCAGGGTGACGAGCGTGGCGGCGAGCGCTGGCCTGCCGATTTCCTGAATGTTCAGTGCGATGCGTGCAAACAGTGCCCGAAAGGACAGGGCGACACCCTTTGGAGCGCCCGTCGTTCCCGAGGTGAACAGCAGCAGCGCGGGATCATCGAGGCTTCCCGGGCGAAGGGCTGCGGGAGCGCCCGGGCGCGTGCCATCTTCGTCAATAACAAGCGCGGGCTTGCAGAACGCGATGACATTGTCGCGCTCGGCGTTCGTCAGCGTCGGGTCGAGGCAGGCCGCGGTCGCACCAGCTGACCAGACCGAAAACAGATCGACAAAGAAGCGCGCCGTGCCGCCATGCGTAATCGCGACGATGGCTCCGGGACCGATACCGGCCTGCGTGAGGGTGGACGTGCGGGCTGCAACCTGGGCGGCAAGAGTGGTGGCATCCAGCTTCGAACCGGACACGTGATCATGAATGGCGCCGAACTGTGCGAACGGTAAGAACATCAGGCCTGCCGTGGTTTTGTGCAGGTGAGACTACATAAAGGAAGCGAAATCAAGCTCGGGTGGCCTGCAGCCCCAAATTGACCGTTCGCGGCTCAATTTTGCTGACCTGCCGGGCACGGGCTGCGGCAATTTGTTGACCGGGGACGCCGTTCAATGTTCACTCTGCCCCGTGATCGAGAGGTGAACATGATGCGCATTTTCCAATTGGTTGCCCTGGTGCTGGTCGCTACGGGCCTTTCGGGCTGCGCCGTCATTTCCGTCGTTGATACGGCGGTCAGCGTGACGTCCACCGTGGTTTCGACCACCGTGGATGTAACGGCCGGAGCGGTGGAGGCCGTGGCAGGTTCTTCCTCGGATGACAAGGACGACGATGAAGACAAGCCGGACTGCAGCGAGGACGATGCCGAGGCGGATGGCACTTCGTCCGATGGAAATGATGCTTCCGACCGGCAAGAATGCGAGAACGAATCAAAGAAGAAGAAGGACTGATCCGTCTCATGAGCAGCCAGGACGCTACCCTGATCCACACTTACTTCAAGTGCTTCAATGCCGGAGACCAGGCGGGCATGCTGGCCTGCCTTGCCGATGACGTGGCGCATGACGTGAATGAGGGTGGCCGGCGCAAGGGGCTCGCGCAGTTTGCGAATTTCCTGCAGCACATGGACCGCTGCTACAAGGAACAGCTCAAGGACATCGTCGTCATGACGGGCAGCGTGCCGGGCCGCGTGTCGGCGGAGTACGTGGTCCACGGCACCTATCTTGCGACCGATGAAGGCCTGCCACCAGCAAGGGGCCAGACCTATGTGCTGCCCGCCGGAAGCTTCTTCGAGATCTCGAATGGCAAGATCACGCGCGTGACGACCTACTACAACCTTCAGAACTGGATCAAACAGGTCAGCGCATGAGCGTGCGCATCGAGGCGCTGACGGGTACCAGCCTGAAGGCGCATCTTCCGGCACTTGCGCGGTTGCGCATCGAGGTGTTCAGGGACTTTCCCTATCTGTACGACGGGGACCTCGGCTACGAGGAGAAGTACCTGTCGAAGCTGGGCGCGTCCGCCGGCGGCATCATCGTTGGCGCCTTTGATGGCGAGGCGGCCGTCGGTGCGGCCACGGGTGCGCCGCTGACAGACCAGTCCGACGAGATCACCGAACCGTTCCGCAAGCGTGGCGAAGACCTGTCCAGCTATTTCTATTTCGGGGAGTCCGTCCTTCGCGGCACGTACCGGGGACAGGGCATCGGCGTGAAGTTCTTCGACATGCGCGAGGCGCAGGCCAGACGGCTCGGCATTCCCCATGCGGTGTTCTGCGCGGTTGTCCGGGCGCCAGACCACCCGCGACGTCCCAAGCCCTTCGTGCCGCTTGATGAGTTCTGGCGGCATCGTGGCTATGCGCCCCTCAAGGACTACACGTGCCGCATCAGCTGGAAGGAGCTGGACGAGGAAGAGGAAACGCCGAAGCTGATGCAGTTCTGGCACCGCAGGCTCGTGCCATGAAGATCCGGATTGCCGCCGCGCAGTATCCCATCGACGCCATCGGTTCCTGGCCTGCCTATGAAGACAAGCTCGCCTCCTGGTTTTCCTCTGCCAGCGAGCAAGGTGCCAGCCTCCTCGTGTTTCCCGAGTATGGTGCCATGGAGCTCGCACGCATTGCCGACGAGGATGTGTGGAGCGACCTGCAGAAGTCCATCGATTTCGTGGGGGGGCTTCGAAACCGCGTGGATGCGCTGCATGCGGAGCTGGCCTCACGCCATGGCGTACATGTCGTGGCGGCGAGCCTGCCGGAGCGACTGGATGATGGAACCGCATGCAACGTGGCGCGGCTCATCACGCCACGCGGCCGGATCGGCGAGCAGCGCAAGCTCGTCATGACGCGCTTCGAACGCGAGAAGTGGAGCATTTCAGGCTCTTCCGAGGTCAAGGTGTTCGCAACCGGGATCGGCATGTTCGGCATCGCGATCTGCTACGATTCCGAGTTCCCGCTGATCGCGCGCGCCATGTGCGAGGGCGGCGCGGCCACCATTCTCGTGCCCAGCTGCACGGACAGCCTGCGCGGCTATCATCGCGTACGTGTCGGTGCGCAGGCGCGGGCGCTCGAGAACCAGTGCATCGTCGTGCAGTCGCCAACCGTGGGGGAGGCGCTGTGGTCACCCGCCGTCGATGCCAATGTGGGCGCGGCGGGCATTTTTGGCCCACCAGACCTTGGCTTTCCCGAGGATGGCGTGGTGGCGCTCGGCAAGCTCAACGAGCCGCAGTGGGTCGTGGCCGAAGTGGATCTCACGGCCGTCACGCGCGTGCGCATGGAAGGCGCTGTGCTGAACCACAAGCACTGGCGTGAGCAACCCGGTGCGGCGCCACTCAAGGCGAGCGTGATCGACCTCGAGGGTCAGTGAAGCTCGAGCGCGCGTGCAAGGCCTGGAATGTAATCCTTGCCCGCAGGCACCGATGCAGATGAACCTTCGAAGTCATCCCCAAAGGGCTCGGCCTTGCCGGACAGGCAGTTGGCGAGGAAGACTTCCGTGATGGCGTTGAAGGACAACCTGTTCTGCGGGCGCGCAAAGCCGTGACCCTCATCGGCGTACAGGACATAGGTCACGGGCAGGCCATTGGCCTGCATGCGACTGACGATCTGGTCGGCCTCGCGCTGGGTGACGCGCGGGTCGTTGGCGCCCTGTCCGATCAGGAGCGGCCTGCGGATCCGGTCGGCCTGGAACAGCGGCGAGCGCTGCTCGAGGAACTTGCGGCCGGCAGGCGTCGTCGGATCACCGACGCGACGCCTGAAGTTGTCGAGGAACGCCTTCCAGTAGCTGGGAATGTTGTTCAGAAGCGTGACCAGGTTTGACGGTCCGACGATGTCGACGGCGCAGGCAAAGCGGGTGGGTGTCTTCGTAAGTCCAACAAGTGCTGCGTATCCTCCGTAGGAGGCGCCGTAGATTGCGATGCGTTCGGGATCTGCCGTGCCACGCGCGATGGCCCAGTCCACGGCATCAAGAAGGTCGTCGTGCATGCGGCCGCCCCATTCGCGGTCTCCGGCATTCACGAATTTCTTGCCGAAGCCGGTCGACCCGCGGAAGTTGACCGCGAGCACCGCGTAACCACGGTCCGCGAGCCATGCTGCGTAGGGATTGTACGCCATGCTGTCGCGTGACCATGGCCCTCCGTGCACCATGAGGACCATGGGCAGCGGCTTGTGCGGCCTCGACTTCGCGCGATGTTCCGCGTCCACCGGCAGCGTCAGGTAGCTGACAAGGCTCAACCCGTCACGCGAACGGATGACATGGGATTCGGTGCGGGGAAGCTGTTCGTCCTCGAGCGCAGGGCGCGCCGTATAGAGGATCCTGAGGCTGCGCGTGTCGCGCCTGTAGAGCCCGAAGCGAACCGGCTTGCCGGGTGTATCGATCCACACTGTCCAGAACCGGTTGTCTGCAGACTGGCTCAGCGGAAACCAGAGGCCGCTGAGCTGCCGGCCCAGCACGGCGAGGTCAGCCTCGATCTCGTTGCCGATGGCCTGCCATTCCAGGCGTTCATACTCGAACGCGGCTGCAAGCGGCAGGCCGGTGCGGGGATCCGACAACACGTATGTCAGGTCGGAGAGGTTGGACGAGGCAATCACGGTCGTGCGCGCCGTCTTCAGGTCGACACGCGTGAGTGCGCTCTTGTCCCTGTTCCGGCTGTCCATGAAGTACACGGCCCTGCCGTCGCTGCTGAAATGAAGCGGGGCCGAGTTGAACGCGTCATCGCCGCGGATGGTCATGAAGCGTCGCCAGGACTTCGTGCCCCGGGTGAATACCGCGTGACCGCCGTCCTTCAGCGGCTTCAGGCCGATGCGGACATTGAGGTCGCGGTCGGTCAGGAACTCGCCAAAGCCTTCATTGCGGACGAGCAGGCGCGATGCACCGGTCACGACGTTGACGAGCCAGGCGTCATGCCACTGGCTGTCGCGATTGTTCATGCCGATCACGGCCTCGTCCGGCCGTCGGTCCGACAGGCCGATGATCGTCGCGCGCACGCCCTTGTAGGGCGTGAGGTCGCGGACCTGTCCCGAGGACACCTCGACGGCATAGAGGTGAAAGTTCTCGTCGCCGTCCTTGTCCTGGAAGTAAAGCAGGTGGGTGCTGTTTGATGCCCACTTGAACTCGATGATGGGGCGGCGCGTCTCGCGCGTGAGGGGTTTCGCCGCGCCGAGGTCATCGACTGGCGCGACCCACAGGTTCATCACGCCATCGCGCGCGGCGGTGTAGGCCAGCAGCCGGCCGTCGGGACTGATGAGCGGGGCTGCGCGTTCCGGATTTCCAAAGAGCACGCGCCGCGGGATGAGGTCATCGGCATGCGCGAAACCGCCCGCTGACCATGCCAGCATCGCGGCAATCAGGCAGAGAAGGAGCAGGCGCACGCGCGTTTCGTGAATCATGTGACCGGAGAAAGTACAGCAGCAATCATACAAAATACCGTGCTTCCTGCCTTCACAAATTCGCCAGCGCGCGTGGCTCGCGTTTACCTCATTTCGAAGGTGACCGTAACGTTTGCCGTCAGGGTGTTCATTCCCGGCGCCATCGGAACCGATGCATCGGTTGCCACTTCTGCCATGCGATAACGCACGGGCATCACGGGCGACATGGACACTTCCGAGATCTGCATCACGCTACCGACCGATGCGCCGGCTGCGCCCGCGTAGAGCTCTGCCTTTGCGCGCGCGTCCGCGATGGCCTTGCGCCGCGCTTCGTTGGTCACCGACGACGGGTCTGCCACGTCAAACGAGATGCCGCTGACCTGGTTCGATCCGGCCTGCACGAGGCTGTCGAGCGTGCTGCCGAGGCCGGACAGCTTGCGGATGCGTACTGTCACCTGGTTGGATACCTGATAGGACGAGATCTGCGGCGATGACGCGTGGCCGGGCTGGGGCGACGCATAAACCGGTGACACACTGAAATTCGAGGTCTGGATGTCATCCTCGTCGATGCCGGCCTCCTTGAGCGCCTTCATCACCGCAGCCATTGCCGTGTTGTTCTTCGCGAGCGCGGCCTTTGCCGTGGCCGCTTCCGTCGTCACGC
>CAZYFM010000128.1:0-9250 GCA_964646885.1 uncultured Flavobacteriaceae bacterium | reverse complement strand
AGTACGCCTGCATCTCGTTGAACAGGACGTTGCGCTGGCCATCGGTGAGGCGGGCTTTGGACTTTGTCTGGGCGGCGGGGGTCGTCGTCTTGATCCCGCTCCCCCGCTGCTGCTCGGCAGACGTTCCGCCGGCGGGGTTCGCCCACTCACCGAAGTCGTGCCCATCCATCGCATCCAGTAGCGCCTTCTGGATCGTGCGGGCGTCCTGGCCGTCCTCGCGCATGTAGTCGCGGTACGTCGCCAGCCGGCGGGCCAGCGGCATGTCCGTGTCGTCCATCACCTCCCAGGCCGAGCGCGGGGCGATGTGGTAGGTCGAGTCGAGCTTCTCGCCCATGTGCGCGACGCGCGCGTCGAGTTGCGGGTCGCCGGTCTCGAACAGCATCGGGCGCTTGAACTCAGGCTCGATCTGCGGCGGCAGGCCTTCGCTTTTGCGCTGGACCTCGTCATCCATCCACCGCTGGAACTCTTCCTTCGACATGCGCTCGTTCGGGGCGAACGGGTTGTCGCGCAGCACTGGAGACTTCGACACGCCGTAGATCTTCGGCCCCGAACCTTTGACAGACTTCTTCTCGGCCTGCCGAAGCTCGTAGTCCGTGACGTCATCGTCCCGTGCCTCCAGGAGCGCCTCGTTGCCGCGGTCCTTGCTCGTGGTCACCCCGTTCACGAGGTCGACCATCTTGGCGAGGTTCTCCTTGCCGGCGGCGGCTTCGAGTGCGGGGCGCAGCGCCGGTGCGGCGTGACCGTCCGCGAAGTCCTCGATGTGCTCCAGAAGATCCATCTGCTGGCCGTTGGCGATGATCGCCTTCGCCTGTTCGACGGGCAGGAGGCTCATCATCTGGTTCGCCACGTCCTTGCGGGCCTGCTCTAGTTTCACCCGGCCGGCTGGCGTGCGGCCGGCAGCGATCGACTCGCGCATGTGGTCGAAGAACGGCTTCGCCCCCGGCTCCTGCATCAGAGACTCGAGGTCGTTCACCGTCGCCTCAGCGTCCTTCCCGAACGCCACCCGCAGGCTGTTCGCGACCCGGTCGAGGGCATACGTGAGCCCCGACGCCTGACGTCCCGCTGCCGCCCGGGAGGGCTTCGTGCCGCCCTCGTTCAAGCCCCAGCTCTCGGCAAGGTCCGCCAGCTGGTAACCCATCTCCCGCATCAGCATCGGCGCGGCTTCCTGAGCCCGCGTGCCGTGCGCCCTCAGCACGCCCTTGTCCTTGGCCTGAGCGGCGAGGATTTCGCCGAACAGTTCAGCCCTGCGCCGGCTGCGCTCGACCCCTGCCGCGTCGATCGGGGCAGGCTTCGTCTTCCCGGCCTGGGCTGCAGAATCCTCGCGCTGGATGCGCTCCGCAGACGACTCGCCGGCGACGCGCCGCGCGCGCCACGCGTCGTAGGGTTCGACCTGTGCGTTTTTCTTCGACAGACCTTTCTTCACGCCGTCCACAACGGCCTTGCCGAACTCAAGGGCTCCTTTTCCGGCGGCTGCGCCAAACGAGCCAACGGCCTGTGCGACCCGCCCGGCGCGGCTGACGAGCTTGACTTCCTCGGCCCGGCCGAGCAGGTACTTGGCCCCTTCATCGACGGCCAGCCGCTGAGCGCCGGGATCCTGCGCGTCGCCTGCGGCGACAATACGGTCGAAGATATCGATGGCCTGCGGGTCGTCGATGGAAGATAAACGATCTGTGACGAGGCCGACGCGATCCCGATCGTTCTGCGCGACCCACGCGACAGCCTTCTGCGGGTCAGGGTCCATCGCGATATCCGCCGGAATGCTCTCTGCGGTGCCGCCTTCAAGGATGCTCCGCTCCTGCGGCGTGATCCCAAACACCGCGCGCGCGGCGCTGTCGCGGACTTCGCCGGCAGTTTCCTTGCTTGCCGCCACGACCTTGCTCAGATCGATCCGCCCGTCATCACCCCTGAACGAATCGAGAGAGGCGTCGACTTTCTCCTTGCCCGCTCCGATCCAGCCGCGACCTTTCTTCGCCGCTTCTTCGGCCATCGGGCCGAGTTTCTGGCCCGCCAGATCGACGACCTGGCCGGCCTTCGTGCCGATCTTCTCAGCTGTGTCGCCGACGCGCCGGTAACCTGCGTCGGCGTAGGCACCAGCTGCAGCGAACGGGCCCGCGCCCACTGCGCCGCCGAGGAAAGAGTTCAGATTCGCCGAGGCATCCTGGCTCGTGTCGCGCTCAGGGTTCAGCTGGCCCAGGGCGTACTGCTTACCCACTTCCTGGCCGAGTTCCGTCGTGCCCTCACCCAGCAACTCGAGTCCGGTCATGGCGGCAGGGCCGATCTTCGACAAGCCCTTGCGCAGCCCCGCGCCAGCCAGCTGCCGCCCGACCAGCGCCGGGAGCGCCGTGTCCGGGATCGCTGCCAGGGCACCGTAGTTCCGTGCCATCTCGTAGCGCTGCTGCGGCGTGGTCCGGGCCATGAGCGCCGGGTCTTCCGTCATGTCCCCGTACGCCTCACCAGCCAGCTGGCGCTGGTTCATGAGGTACGGGGCCAGGACGCCACCGCCCTGCAGCGCCATCCCTGCGGCCCTCGCGATCGGATGCGGAATCGCACCGACCGCCCTTCCGGCGGCAGTCAGGCCCGCGCCCGTGAGCATCATGTCCTGCATGGACGCGACGCCCTGCCCCACCTGTTCGCCGGCCCAGGTCAGACCGGATCCGATGCCGCTGATGTTCTCGACTTTCCCGACCTCCGGGGCGTACGCCGCGCGGCGCTGCTCCAGCGCGCTGACCTGATCGCGTAGCCCAGCGGCCTTGGTCCGCGCCTCCGGCGTGCCGTCCGCCTCCAGGGAGGCGATGTCGGCCAGCATCGGGTTGATGTCGTTCGTGATCCTGCCGCCGCGATACGACTTCGTGATAGGGCTCAAGCCCTGGTAGTAGGTGCTGTCGAGCTCGGTGTTGGAGAGCGTCGGGCGGGCGAAGATGTCGTCGCGGAGGTTGGCCATGAGTACTCCTGATCAGCGGGCGCGGTAGGGTTTCTTGCCTTCGGCGGCAACGAGCTCCTGCACATTCTGATTATCCCAGACACTGCGCGGGACGACCGCTTCCGTTCCGTCGCCAAGGCGTAGGCGGATGTCATTTATACTGACCCGGGGCCCGATGGCGTCCCAGCCCATACCGACAGGTCCGATCGCTTTGGCGCCGCGTAAGTCGAGCTTCGTGCGCTCGGCCTTCGTGTTGCCCCAGAAGTTGTCCCACCGGCTGTTGTTCTGCGTGCTGTTCATGCCCTGCCTTAGCATTTCGCCGGCAGTGATCGTCGGTTCCATAGCTGCTTGATCCTCGGCAGATGCCGTCGAGAATTGGGGGGCCATGGAGTTTGCGTTGTGCATGACCGAGGCCAATTTGGCCTCGTTGATGACCGGTAAGCCCGTTTTAGGGTCGAGCTCAGTCGCCAGGTGCTTGAGGCGGTCGCGGCCAGCGGCGGCGGTTTTCTCCCCGCGCGTCTGTGCCGCCTGGGACTGCTCCGTCATGAACTTGGCCCCGTCCATGTCGCCATACTGGGCGAGGATCTCGGCTGCGGCCGTCGGATCGCCCTTCGCGGCCATGAGTGCCTGCCCGCGCAGAGCCCGCATCCGTTGGGCCATCTGGGTCTCCATCTGCTTCGGCAGGATACGGCCCTGGAGGTCCATGTCCTGTCCGCGCAGGGCCGTGCTGGCGACGATGTCCTGACCGCGGGTCTGACCGGCGTAGGTCAGGTTCTGGCCGTGCCGGGTCGTGTCGGCCAGCATGTCCTGCCCGCGCCGTGTCGTCGCGGCCTGGAGGTTCTGGTTGCGCTCGTTCTGCGCCAGCAGGGCACGGTCTTTTGCGCCAATGTCGCTGTTGTTGATCGTGCTGAGCGTGCTGAGCGAGCCCTGGGCATCGGACTGCTTGCGCAGGGCGCTGCTGAGAGTTTCACCGCTGAACATCGTCACGCCCGGAGGCGGGGCACCGCGGTCCATGAGCTGGGCGCGCAGGCCATTCATCTCCCGGGCATGAAGGGTGTCGCGCTCGATCTGGGCCAGGCGTTCCGCCGGGGTGGCGTCACCGGGCTGACCGCCCAGCATGTTGACGGTGCCGCCGCCGGAGACGCGCCGCCCCATACCATCGACCGTCTGTGCACCACCAGCGACGTTGTTGCCGGAGTACGTCACGCGGCCATCCGGGCCGACGGTCTTGTTGATCACGCCGCTGCGGAGGTCGCCAGGAAGTTGTTCCGGGAATGCATTGAGCTCGCGGGTGAAGTCCCGGCTCGCGCCGAGGGACTGCCGACTCGGGTCGAGGTCGACGCGGCGGGGATCGTCGAACGCTGCACGCCGGAAGTCGGTGGGGATGGGCACGGTGCTACGAGCAAGCGGCGATCCATTCGTCAGAGGTGGCGCAGCTTGCTGGCGCTGCTCATTGACCCCGGTCGCCAGCCCGACGAGCGCCGCGTCAGCGAGCCCTGCCGCACGGGTGGCCGTGCCCGGCACTTTCGTGGCGGCGGCGAGACCGCCGAGCGGCGCGACGGCCTGCGCTGCATTGCCGAGGTTGCGCCCAGCTTCATTGTCCGTCCAGAAGTTGTAGGGTTGGGCAGGCGGCGCCTTTGGATACCCGTCGGCAGGGATCTGACTCGCTGCCTGAGAGCCCATGATAGTGGGTGCACCCGGCGTGGCGCTGCCTGGATTTCCGGCATTGCTCATCGCCTCGGCCAGCTTGTTGCCGCCGTAAGCCGCTGCGACACCTACGGCGAGCCCGCCAGCTGTGCGCGCGGCGCCCGCTGCTCGCTCACGGAGGGTAGGCGGAACGGCAGGCGAGGCAACCGGTGCCCCGCCACCGCCGCCACGCATGGGCTCCGGCCCTGCGAACTCAGGTTTGCCCGCCCAGGGGTTTCCTCGCGCGCGGACCTCAGACTCAAACTGACTCCACGGCCGAGAAGGTCCGTCGCCACGCAGCTGCGGCGTTTGGGGCCAGGCAGCGTTTCGAGCGGCGGTCTGCACCGGATCGATGCGCTGCTGGGCCGCGCGAAGCAACTCGTTGTTGGCCGGGTTCCCCGTCATGCCGGGGTTCTGGCCGATCGGCTCCGGAGTGATCTGCGGCGTGATGGTTCGCGGGTTCGCCGTCTGCGCCGCCGCGTCCCCGAACACGTTGTTGCGGAGGGACGGCGCAGAATTTCCGGGTAGGTCCAGGTTGTCGGGTACTTCGACTGTTCTACCGCCGATGTTGATGGTCGCCATGAGTGTGCTCCAGGTTCGAGCACCGTCATAGCCCGCGGCTCAGGTGAGTTTCGACATTTTACCCGGCTGCTGTCTGTCTGCCTATCATGCCGTCGTGATCGACGGCGGCGCAGTCTGGGTGCTGTTCTGGTACTGGTACGACACACTCGTCTGGCCCTGCCCAGAAACACTGGCCTGCACCTTCATGATCGAGTACGCAGACCCGACCAACTGAGCGTGGACCTGGGCACCGGCTTTGGCGGCGTCAGCCCGAACAGAAGCGGCGTGCATGGCCTGATCGCCGTTGATCTTGGCCACCTGGATCATGGCTTGCTTGCCGGCTTCGTAGTCCTTGAGTTGGGCTTCCCATCGCTTGATGGCCGAGCCGTACTGGGCGACGCCGAGGTCACCCTCAGTGCGGTACTTCTGGATCAGCAGTTCGTTGCCCTGCATCAACCCGCGCATGGCGACCTCACCGGCTGAAAGTTTGGCCTTGTAGCCGTCCCATTCCAGGGCTTTGGCGCGAATCTGTGAGTCCAGGTTGGCGATCTCGACGCGCGCAGCTTCGATCTGCACGCCAGCTTGCGCGGCGAAAGCGTCGGCCTTGACCTTGAACGTCTGCACCTTGGCGGTTTCTGCTTCGACGCCCGCCTTGTACGCTTCGATCTTGGCCGTCTCGGCGTTGACCTGAGCCACGTAGGCCTTGATCTGTTCGCCGGCTGCATTGATCTTCAACCCCTCGATCTCGACCAGAGCTTTTGCCCCGTCCAGTTCCGCCTTGTAGATTTCCACCTGCGCCATGGACGCTTCGACCATCGCTTTGTACTCTTCGACCAGGGACCGGTTGATGTCGGCCTTGGCCTGCTCAGCGGAGATCAGGCCCTTGAAGACGTCGACCTTGGCGAGCTCGGCGCTGATGATGGTCTTGTAGGCGTCAGAGTAGATGCCGTACACGCTCAGCAGGGCCTTGTACTGTTCGACGCGGGCGTTGTAGATGGCGATGGCGTTCTCGGCCTGGACCTTGGAGGCTTCGAACGTCAGCTGCTCCAGCTGGTAGCTGTAGTCGATCAGCTTGCTCTCCAGTTGGATGCCAGCCAGGATCGTCTGCTTCATGTTCTCCTGCTCGAGTTCAGCCTGCTTGATCGCCACATCGCGGCTCAGGGTAGAGAGCTTGTCGTAGTAGTCCTGCTGCGCCATCCGCAGCTGCGCCGCAACGACACCAGGCGGCATCGGGAAGCCCAGCGCGTCCGAGGTGCGCAGGACGTCCGCCTCGTTCGCCAGGGCAGTCTGGGTCTCTCGGCTGCGCGCGCGGTCCCAGATGGCCTGCTCGACATCCTCGGGCAGACCGGTGCCACCCGAAAGGCGTGCGTTCAGGGTCGTGCTCAGGTTGCCCAACAGGGTGGATGCGTACTCAGGGCCGAGGGCGTAGCTGTAGGGCGTCGGAGATACCAGATCCAGGGTCGGAATGTTGTCGAACTTCGTCAGCCAATCCTCATGCAGATCGACGCCAGAGAAGGTCGGAATGTTCAGTGTGAGGAGAGTCGGCGCGCTGGGCAAGGACACCGCCGGCGCGGCCGGCAGCGCGATGTCCGCCACGGCGGGGATCGCCGGTGTGGTGCCATAGTCAAGCGTCGGCGCCACGGGGAACGACGTGGTTGGTGCAACCTCCGTGAACGTGATCGGGTCGATCGTCACAGGGGTCAGGCTCGCAGCGGTCGGTTCGGTCGGGGCCGTGAACGTGACGTCGTCTAGAGTCGGCACCGATGGTGGCGCAACAGTCGCTGGCGCGCCGACGGTCTCCCAAGTCAGGTTGATCGTCGGGACGGTGTAGCTCGCTGCGGAGTTCAAGACACTCAGGAAGTCCGTCAATTGGCTCGTGGCACTGTTTGCGTATGACTGTGCCTGTGCAAACTGCTGTGAGACGAATTCTGCTGGGGAGGCCATGACTTACACCTTTCTGGTCGTAGAAGCGACGACCGATACGTCGATTTTATCGAGTTGAAAGTCCCCACCGTCAGTTTTTGTCATGCCGAAAGCCAGGTAGTTCTCCCGGATGCCGCGCCCCGGCTGAGAGCGTGAGACTCCGGTGTCGCGTACGGGGAAGCCATAGGAATACGAGGCGTTCGCCCCTACAACGGTGCAGGCCGCTGTGCCGTCGCCGGTCATGGCAAAGTGGACCAGATCGACGTACTTCTTCCGCGTCTCGTCGATCAGTGTCTTGCCGGTCTGGATCGACCCGACAATGGGCTGGTCGATGTCCAGGTTTCCGCTGAGCAGAAACAGCCCGGTGACGGCCCCGGCGTGCGTGGGTGTGATCGACTGGAATGCGAAGTTCTCGTACTCGGTCACAGCCGCGTTCAATGTGTTCATCACGATGGCATTCATGGTCACACCCTGTAGAGTTTGATGGTTCGGTCGGTAGGCGCCGGGTGCGCTTCCGGCGTCGGCGGGTATCCGCTGATCGGCGTCGGGATGTTGTCAGACCACTGCGTAATCACCCCATCTCTTACTTCGATGTGGCGCGTCACGTCCAGCGCCGCCTTGATGACCGGGTGGTAGAACCAGGCCGGCTTCGCTGGGCCATCAATCGGCTGGAAGTTGCCCTCCACCGCGTCGCACTTCAGTTGGTGCAGCATCCAGAACGCCTCATAGAAGTCCGACAGCTTGAACGAGCGCGCGTAGAGTTGGCCCGTCACGTACTTGGTGTGCGGCGTGACGATCCCGTTTTCCTCGTAGGAGTATTCGACGCCGTCCTTGCTTTGGGCGTCGGTGGCTTCGGCGCCCACGATGTCGGGTCGCACATCGGCGCAGCATAGGTTGGGGTTCACGCCTTGGTGGCTGGCCAGATTCTTGAACATCATCATGAAGTTCTCGTCCGGCACCGGTTCTGGCGGCGTGCGCACCTTGCAGTCGCGGTCGATGTAGGCCGGATAGGGCCAATACCAAGGGCTGAACTGCGACACCGTGATGGCCTCGAACATCGGTCGCGTGACCGTTTCATCCACCAAAAGCTGCTGGGCGAAAATCCCATCCCACTCACACTCGAACCAGATCTTGACGGTGTACTCGGGATCCGTCTTGACCTGCATGTAGCCTTTGTAGACCGCCAGGTTCTCCTCCCACTCCGCGCCAGAGCATCCGACCTCGCAGCGGATCGCCGCGTAGAAGCGCCCCTTCTGGTCGAAGTCGATCACGTAGCGGCTCTTGAGCGCGTAGTCTACCGTGTTGACCGGGCGCTCGTTGAATGGGTATTCGTACTTGTTGGTCGGTTGTGGTGCTGTCGTCTGCGTGTACCCTGGGTGGGTGCCATAGGCCATGTAATCGGCCCAGTAGACATCCTTGACGTTGGCGGCATCCATCCAGTCCCAGTAGTACTGGCTGTATGGGTGGAATGGAAAGTCTGATGGATTTTTGATTTCCGTCGTGATCCATCGATACGCAAAAGTGCTGTCGATGAAGTAATAGACCCCCGACTGCTGAAGTTCGTTGGTGTGCTCCTTTCCAGACATGCGCCCGGTCGTCGTTCCTTCAAGCAAATGCAGATTCTTCCACCCGAGTTTTGCGGTAACAGCCGGAGATCCATCAACGTCATACTTCGTGTCGTAGCGTATGATTTTTGCTGAGTAAACCCGGTAGTTGTATGGGAGCCCGTACCCGAGGAACGAGGCGAGCGCCTCGGAAGAGTAGGCTTTTAATGCTTCCCCACCACGCCAGTAGACAGAAGCTGGGTAATTCAGAGATGATTCAATCTCGATGTATCCGATGTCATTTGCCGCAGGGGCCAAGATCGCTTTTGTGAATGACGCTGCGCCAGATTCCTGCTCTTTGACTTCACGCAGCGCAGACGCCGAGTTGATATACGTACTGACCTCGGATATGTCAACCCATTGATCCGGGCCGGCCCACCCGACAAAGTACAGGCGCCCACTCCCGCCTCCATAATACGCTCCGGGGAGTGCGTTTTGCGTGCCCTTGTACTTGAAGTGGTTTTTTGGGTCTTCGCCAAGCTGGTTGTCCGATATGTTCGTCGTCGTCACCGTCTGCTTCCCCCAAGGCGTCGTGATGTCCGTGGAGTTGCGCTCG
>CAZYFM010000127.1:0-9268 GCA_964646885.1 uncultured Flavobacteriaceae bacterium | reverse complement strand
ACGGCAAAGCCGGCGCGCTGGCTTTGCGTCGCCGACGTCAAGAGGGCCACGAAGAACGGGGCCAGAAACGCCGTCGCCTTTCCGGTCAGCGTGAACAGGCCATAGACCTCGGACATCATTTCGCGGGGCGAGATGCGCGCCACCATGGTGCGTCCCGAAGCGAGCACGGGGCCCACGAACGCACCGCCGATGATGGAGAAGGTGAGGCTGAGCTGTTCCGGGAAGTCCGTGAAGCCGAACGCCGCGAGCAGTGGCCCGATATAGGGAAGCTGCTGGCTGCGGAGCTCATCGGTTACGGCCCAGAAGAACAGGTATTCGTCGGGCGTGGTGCTTACCGATCCCAGGACGGCAAGGGTGAAGCCAAGCAGGCAGATCTGGATCGTCCGCTTTGTCCCTATCAGGTCATCAATCCATCCGCCGATGATGGAAGTGAAGATCGGGACCGTCAGCACGATCAGGGCGAAAATGCCGATGCGGTCGGTGGACCAGCCGAAAATTCCGCTCAGGTAGCCTGCCAGGAACGTAAAGACGGCGGACATGCCGTCGGCGTAGATTGCGCGCACGACGAGGAACGTCGCCACGTTGCGGTAGTGGGTCACCTGCGAAATGGTCTGGCGCAGCTGGCGCAGGCCTTTCCTCACGGCGCCGAAGATCGTGATCTGGGTCGGCGCCCGGTCGGCAGTAAAGAAGAGAAAGGGGAGCGAAAAGATCGTCAGCCAGATGGCGGCCAGCGGTCCCGAAAGTCGCTCATGCGCATACTCGCCCTCGAGCAGTGCCAGCACGCCGAGCGACGGCAGGGCCAACCACAGCAGGAACAGGGCGACACTGCCGACATAGTCGAAGCTGTAGGCGATGCCGCTCATGAAGCCGACATTCTTCTCGTTCGCGACGCTGGGCAGCATGGCGTTGTGATAGACGGCGGCAAATTCCATCGTGACGGCGGCTATGACGATGGCGGCGGCGCCAAGCCAGACCTGGCCCGGAGCGACAAACCAGAGCGCGAGCATTGCCGGTATGCCTGCCAGCGAGCAGATGATCAGTCCGGGTTTCCGGGGGCCATAGACGTCGGTGAGCGCGCCGAGGATTGGGGCGCCGAGGGCGATAAAGAGACCTGCGATGGCCTGGGTGTAACCCCAGACCACTTGGCCCTGCACGCTGTCGCCCACGACCTTCGCCTGGAAGTAGGAGGCGAAGACGAAGATGTTGATGATGACAAAGTAGGGGCTGGCGGCAAGCTGGTAGAGGATCCAGCCCGCCTTGCCGAGAAAGCCATTGGTTGCCTCGGCTGCGTGGTTCCTGTCACTCATGCGATGCGCGTTTCCCCGGATCCGGCAACGCAGTGGTTCTCGAGGCGGCCAACTTTCTCGATCTCGACGACGACCGTGTCACCGGCCTTGAGGCGAACGGGAGGATTTCGGTAGGTGCCGACGCCGGCGGGTGTGCCCGTGAAGATGACATCACCGGGTTCAAGCGTGAAGGCTGCGGTCAGGTGTTCGATCTGGGCCGCGACATTGAAGATCATTTCGGCCGTCGAGGCCTTCTGCAGGACGGTCCCGTTGACCGTGCAGCTGATCGACAGGGATTGCGGGTCCGGGATCTCGTCGCGGGTCACGATCCAGGGGCCTGTCGGGCCGTGCGTATCGAAGCCCTTGCCCATCATCATGGTCGGCGTGCGCGCCTGCCAGTCGCGGACGCTGACGTCGTTGCCGCACATGTACCCCGCGATCACTTCCATGGCCCGGCTGCGCGGCACGTTGCGGCAGCGCTTGCCGATCACGACGCAGAGTTCGGCCTCATAGTCGATCTTGTCGGATACCACTGGTATCTCGATGGCGGCACCGGGACCCACGATGCAGGTGGCCTGCTTGGCAAACCAGATCTGGTGCTCCGGGACGGGGCGGCCGCCCTCCTTGACGTGGTCTGCATAGTTCAGGCCGATGGCCAGGACCTTGCCCGGGTGGGGGACAGGGGCCTCGAGGCGCACCTTGGCGAGGTCGATCCAGCGCGGACGGGTGGCCAGGACCTGGCGCGCCTCTTCCATGGCGGCGTCGCCCGCGCGAAGGAAGGTGATCATCGTCTGGGGCAGGCTGGGGGCGGCGGCTGCGAGGTCGCAAAGCCGGTCTCCGTCGACGATTCCGATGCGGCGGCGGTGGCTTTCCGTGAAGGTGACGAGTTTCATCGAGGTGCTGGTCTGGCGTGATTTCCGATTCCCCGTTTAGAGCAGGCTGCGGCGGAAAAATCAGCATCGAATCGGCTGCGCAGTGTCCCCGAAGGCCATGATCGGTGGAAAAGCAAGTGCTTTTAAGGGTTTTCCAGCACCATCTCGCATGAAAGCCACATAAACACTGCTATTCTGAGGATGACCGTCAGAAAAATGTAGTGAAACTCATGCAATTTTGTAGATTGCTTAAGACCTGTCTGATAAATCCGAAATCCCAGACAGGTTTTTAGGGCAAAACAAACATGAGCAAATCAGACTTCATTCTTGCAGTGGCCAAGAAGGGCGACCTGCCGAAGGCAGAAGCCAAGCGCGTGATCGAACTGGTGTTCGGCACGATCGAAGCCAGCCTGAAGCAGATCAAGGGCGGCGGAAAGCTTCCGATCGGCAACTTCGGCGTCTTCACGGTCGCCAAGCGTCCGGCACGCATGGGTCGCAATCCGCGGACCGGCGAAGCCATCAAGATCAAGGCCTCGAAGAAGCTGCGCTTCCGTCCGGCCAAGACGCTGAAGGTCGCTGCGGGAATCGTCTAGGATCCTGCATTGCCTGTGAACTGATTGAAGCCCGGGTCGCTTGCGGCCCGGGCTTCTTCTTTTGCTGTTCCTGATCCGGTGCCGCGCGTAGGATGTCGATTGCATCCTTCCCCGCGAGGTTCAGCATGAAGCGCATCGTCAAGTCCCCCCTTTGCACTGGCCTCCTTGCCTCCAGCCTGCTTGTGTCTCCGGTGCTGGCGATGTTTGCGCTCGTGCCGGCGGACCGCGTGGACGAGGTGCCGGTCGAGCGCCTGCTCGCCAATCTCGAAGCCAATGCGCAGAAGATGCCCGAGGCCGAGCGCTGGCGTGCCATTGGCCGCCTGCACCTGCTTGCCTACCTGCGCAAGGCGGCAGCGCTTCCGGTCTATCGCGAGAGGCCTGGCAGCGTTGCGGAAGGGCGCATCGATGACTGCGAGAAGCTGGATGCGGAAGCCATCGGTCGTGGTCCGCGGGAGAATTTTCCGGTTCCCAAGCCCGGCGAGAAGTGCGAGGCGCGCTCGTATACGCTGGGGCCGGATCGTGAAGCGCCGGCCAGCGTCAAGGACCCGGCACCGCCCGTCGATTCCCACCTCACGGCGTCGATCGCTGCCTATCGCAAGGCGCGAAGCCTTGAGCCTTCGAACCTGCGGACGCGCGTTGCCCTGGCATTTGCCTATGACCGGGCGCGCAAGCCGTCCCACGCCCTCAACGAGTTGCGCTTCGCCGCGAACGAGGGACTTCGTCGCCTGCCGCGCCCTGCCAAGACGGGAACGGAAATGTCCGGCTGGGAGATGCACACGGTATTGACCGAGGCGCAGGCCCATCTGGAGCTGATTGCCCGGAACTGGCGCGACAGGCGTCTGGCCGCAACGCTCAAGCGCAGGCTCGAGCTGGCGCCGCCGGCGGTCTACGTCACGCCCATCATCGTGCCGCTCGAGGCGCATGCGGGCTTCGAGGACCTGGTCGATTTCGGCTCCGGCGTGAGCTTCGACTTTGCGGGGCAGGGGCAGCAGCTGCGTGCAGGATGGATCCGTACGGGCGCGGCGTGGCTGGTCTGGGATCCGAAGGAGAAGGGCCGGATCGACAGCGGGTTCCAGATGTTCGGTTCCGTCACGTGGGTCTCGTCGTGGGACAATGGCTACCGCGCGCTCGGCTCCCTGGACGACAATGGCGACGGGCAATTGTCGGGTTCAGAGCTTGAGGGGCTGTCGCTGTGGCAGGATGCCGATGCCGACGGCGTGAGCGACAAGGGCGAAGTGCGTTCGCTGTCCGCGCATGGCATCGTGTCCCTTGGATACGGGCACGAGCGTGCCGAAACGCGCTATTGGGTCAGCGCCCGCGGCGTGACCTTTGCGGATGGGCGTACGCTGGCGACCTATGACTGGCAGCTGCGTCCGCAGCTTGAAGTCGCCGCCAAATGAAAAGCCCGCGCGTCCGGTGGGACACGCGGGCCAGATGTTTCAGACTGATGTTCAGTTCGCCGGCGGCGTCGCGGGCGCGGCGGGTGCTGCGGGCGGGGTTGCGCCCTCGGCTGCGGGGGCTGCGCCTTCAGCCGGTGCGGCGGCCGGATCGGTAGCGGCGGGCTCAGCGGCAGGAGCTGCGGCTGCTGCTGCGGCGTCGCTCGAGAACATGTCGGTGAGGACCTGCCACTTGCCGTCCTTGCGGATCCACGTCACGACCGACTTGCCTGTTTCGGTCGCCTGTGCGGCGCCTTCGCCGGTGACCATCCTGTAGGTACCGACTTCGACGGCGAGCTCGCCCGACTTCGCGAAGGTGAGGCTCTCGGTCTCGAAGGTCAGCTGCACGCCGGGGATCGAGGTCACGCCGGTCCAGGCCTGGAGGAGCGCCTCGCGGCCCACGGCCTTGGGCGAGTTCGGCGGCAACAGCTGGCCGTTTTCCGCATAGATCGTCTCGGCGATCGCCTTGGCGTCCTTCGCGGCGATGAGTTCCATCCACTTCTTGTTGGTGTCGCGGATGGCGGCTTCGTCGGCGGCCGTGGATTCGGTGCCGCCGCACGAGACGAGAAGGACCGAGGCGCCGGCGAAGACGAGCGTCGCGGCGATGTGCTTGAGTTTCATTGTCTGCTCCTGGAAGGCGGGCCCGGCCACCTGTGGCGGGCACTCATGGAGAGCGCGTATACCGGGAGGCGCCGCGCATCAAGGGGCAGTTCAGCCGCAGACGCCACGCTGCAGGGATTCGAGCCATTGGTGGCCATGGCGCAGGTCGGGCTCGAGGTGGTTGCCCTCGGCCCATTCGTTCCAGGCCTTGATGAAGAGCAGCTGCCGTTCGGGTGGCTTGTGCCGGAGCACGCGTGCGGCGCGCCGGACGGTGTCCTCGAAGAGGGCCGGGCTTGAGTTCACGTACATGATCCCGCGCGCGCCGAGACGGGGGGAATTGTCCCAGGTCGGGCCTACGCAGGGATAGTGCTCGATGCCCGGCTGAGGTTCGAGGACCTCGTGCGGGGCGATCTCGCGATGGTCGAGCACGAGCATTCCCGTCCTGCCGGCGGGCCGGCCGCGCTTCAGGAAGGGAATCCTCATGTCGACGGCGCCGTCAAAGCCGAGCGGGTGAGGGCTGCCGGTTGAGTCCATGTGGCGCACGGCGAGGAGGTGTAGGCCCGGCAGGCCGGCTTCCTCGGCGCAGCGTCGCCAGAGGGCGTTGTGGTGGGCGGGGTTGGGGAGCGTGGTTGCGTCGAAGACCAGCAGCAGCGGTTTTCCGTCGACGCGGATGTAGCGCGGGTCGCGCATGGCCTTCAGGAGAAGGGCAAAGTGAGCGCGGGCGTCGTCGTCACCGGGATAGGTCTGCTCGAGCAGGATGCGGTCCGGGGCACCATGCCAGATGCCGCTCCAGCTCTGGTTCGCCCAGCACAGGCAGAAGGGAAAGTCGGGGCGGCCCGAGGCGAGCACCTCGTCGAAGGGCCGCTCGAGGATGCGCCGGCCGTTCCCGAACCAGTAGTGATAGTAGCAGAAGCCCTCGATGCCATAGTGGCGGGCAAGGGCGGCCTGCGCCTCGCGCGTTTCGGCCAGGCGCAGGTCATAGAAGCCGAGGTCCGCCGGGACGTGCGGCTGATAGTGTCCCTCGAACAGCGGCTTCGCCCGGGCGACGTTGGTCCACTCCGTGAACCCCTTGCCCCACCACGCATCATTTTCGGGAATGGGGTGGAACTGGGGCAGGTAGAAGGCGATGGGGCGGACCATGTGCGCTCCGGGCGGGTCGGCTCAGAACTCGAGGCAGATCTTTCCGAAGTGCTTCTGCGAGCGCTGGTGGGCGAAGGCGCCGGCGATGTCGTCCAGCGGGAAGCGCGAGTCAATCACGGGCCTGATGCCGTTGGCCTCGATCGCGGCGATCATGTTCGCCTGGTCCTCGCGCGAGCCGACGGTGATGCCGCGGACGGTGACGCTCTTGCTCATCTGCAGGGCGGTCATCACTTCACCGGCCCAGCCCGTCAGCACGCCGATCAGCGAGACGTGTCCGCCGATGCGGCACGCCGTGATCGACTGGTTGAGCGTGCCGGGTCCGCCGACCTCGATGACGGCGTCGACACCATGTCCCGCCATCTCGGCGGCGGTGCGCCCCCAGGCCGTGTCGGTCTTGTAGTTGATGACATGGTCGGCGCCGAGGTCCTTGAGGCGGGCGAGCTTTTCGTCGGACGAAGAGGTCGAGATCACGGTCGCGCCGGCAGCCTTGGCGATCTGGAGGGCGAAAATCGACACGCCACCGGTGCCCTGGGTCAGCACGACGCTGCCGGGCCGGATCGCGGCATCGACGATGAGGGCGCGCCAGGCCGTCAGTGCGGCGCAGGGCAGGGTTGCGGCTTCCGTCAGGCTCCAGCCCTTCGGGATCCGCGTGAAGGCGGTGGCGGGCATGGCCACGAGTTCGGCGCCGAAGCCGTCGACATGGTCACCGGGAACGCCGGTGACACGCTCCAGCGTCGGGCCGCCGCCGGCCCAGTTCGGAAAGAAGGTCGAGAGGACCTTGTCGCCGACCTTGAAGGCCTTCACGCCCTCGCCCACGGCGACCACGTCGCCGGCGCCGTCGGACATGGGGATGCGGCCGTCGGCCACCGGGATCATGCCGTAGACCACGGCCAGGTCGTGGAAGTTCAGCGAGGAAGCGCGGACCCGGACGAGGATCTCGCCCTTGCCGGCAACGGGATCGGGACGGTTTTCGATGACAAGCTTGTCGGGCGCGCCCTGCGCCTTCACGGCTGCGACTTTCATGATGGAGTTCCTCGATGTGAATGGTCGGATGGGTGAATGGTGAGATGGAGGAACGTTAGGGGCGGGCGTCCGGACTGTCCACGGCCCTGGCCCTCGTGCCGGGGCCTGACGCAGGCGCGCGCTCACGCCGCACCCCGCGAGGGGGAGAATTTGCTGTGGATGATGAAGGTGATGGTCGGAGAGAGAGGATTTGAACCTCCGGCCCCTGCCTCCCGAAAGCAGTGCTCTACCAGGCTGAGCTACTCTCCGAATACCAAGTCTTGTACGGTTGCGAAATGTCGCATCCACCGGCTGAGACCGGCTACCGAACCTCGGGAGGGCGGTCTTATACAGGCTGGTCAGGTGAGGGGCAAGGCAGGCAAAATGCCCCTGGACGCTTAATTTCGCCCATTTCGGCAGAAGTTACCAAAAGAAGGGGCCCCGCATGCGCTTTGTCCTGATTGGTGTCGGCTTACTGATCGCCCTGGCGGTCGGCTACCTGCTCCTCTGGCCGGTACGGATCGAGCCGGTTCCCGTCACGGTCCTGCCCAACCAGGGCTTCACCCAGGCCTTTGCGCCCAACGAGCTGCTGCGGCAGGTCCGGTTCATGGACAACGCCCTGGGGCAGGGGCCCGAGGATGTCACGGTGAAGGACGGCTATGCCTATACCGGCCTCGAGGACGGGCGTATCGTCCGTGTACGGATCGACGGCCAGACCCCGACCGGCCCGGCCCCGATCTCGCCCGTCGTGCCCGGTGGTCCCACGCCCACGACCATGCCGGCCGGCGTGATGGAGCAGGTCGCCAATACGGGCGGTCGCCCGCTGGGCCTCCAGCATGATCCGTTCGGCAACATCGTCGTGGCCGATGCAAAGCAGGGCCTGCTCGCGATCAATCCGCAGGGCCGGATCTTCCCGGTAGCGAAGGCTTTTGGTGGCTTGCCGCTGCGCTTCGTGGATGACCTCGACATTGCCAAGGACGGGACGATCTATTTCTCGGATGCCTCGCAGCGCTTCGGGATCGACGAGTACATGCTCGACATCTTCGAAGGCCAGGCAACCGGGCGCCTGTTCTCGTTCAGCCCGGCCTCGGGCCGCATCGAGGAAAAGGCCAACGGCCTGTCCTTTGCCAATGGCGTGGCGCTGGGTCCGGACGAGGAATACGTGCTCGTCAACGAAACCGGCCTGCACCGCATCACGCGCGTCTGGCTGAAAGGACCCAAGGCCGGCACGAAGGACATCTTCATCGAGAACCTGCCGGGCTATCCCGACAACATTTCATACAATGGCCGCGGGATCTTCTGGGTCGCGCTGGCGGGGCCGCGCTCGAAGGCGCTGGATGATGCGCTGGCGAGCCCCTTCATGCGCAAGATTGCCTTCCGCCTGCAGATGCTGGGGCTGGCCACGACGCCGCAGCCCGAGCGCTATGGCTGCATCTTTGCCATCGACACGAACGGCAAGGTGCTCATGACGCTGCAGGATCCGGGCGGGATCAAGATCCATACGATCACAAGCGTGAACGAGAAGGACGGGCTGCTCTACCTGGGCGGCATCCAGATGGACCGGATCGCCACGATTCCCGTCCCGCCGCAACTGCTCGCGCCGCGCTGACGTCGCGTCATCCGCGGGCCTTCCGGTCCTCCGGAAGGAGCTGCCGGCGGGCCATTGCTTTAGAGGGGCGGGGCCATTATGGTCCCGCGCCTTGCAGCAGGGAACCTCGGATTCCCGCGCAAATCCGGCCATTGGGGTATAGCCAAGCGGTAAGGCAGCGGATTTTGATTCCGCCATTCCTAGGTTCGAATCCTAGTACCCCAGCCACTCTCCACCGCAAGATTTCCAGTGTTGATCGCAGCGGCCACTCGCCTGCGCTAACCTGCACCCATGAAAATCGCGACCTTCAACGTCAACTCGGTCAAAGCGCGGGTCGAGACCGTGCTCAGCTGGTTCAAACAAGCCGCCCCCGACGTCGCCTGCCTGCAAGAGATCAAGTGCGAGACGAACGCCTTCCCGGCGCTCGAGTTCGAGGCGCTGGGCTACCAGTGCGCGATACTAGGCCAAAAGAGCTACAACGGCGTCGCCATCCTCTCGAAGCACAAGATCGAGGACGTGCGCCAAGGCTTGCCGGGCGACACGAGCGACGAGCAAGCCCGCTACATCGAAGCCCTGATCACGACCAAGACCGGCGCCGTGCGCGTCGCGTCGATCTACGCTCCGAACGGCAACCCCGTCGACACCGACAAGTACCCCTACAAACTCAAATGGCACGACCGCCTGACCGCGCACGCGGAGAAGCTGTTGCGGGACGAAGAGCCGCTCGTGCTCGGCGGCGACTACAACATCA
>CAZYFM010000126.1:0-9294 GCA_964646885.1 uncultured Flavobacteriaceae bacterium | reverse complement strand
TCGCAACGCCGGTTTCATCCTCGAGCGTCATGAAGATCACGCCGGAGGCGGTGCCCGGACGCTGGCGTACGAGCACGAGGCCTGCGACCTGCACCGTGCGTCCGGGGCGCGCGAGGTGGAGGTCGTCGTTCGGGGTTACCTTGCGGCAGTCGAGCTGGTCGCGCAGGAACGAGACGGGATGCGCCTTCAGCGAGAGGTGCAAATGGCGATAGTCCTCGACGATGTGTTCGCCGAGCGGCATCGAGGGCAGGGCGAAGTCGGCCTCGAACTCCCGTGCGCTGGCGGCGGCGAGCAGTGGCAGGTCGTCCTTGTCGCCGGTGCGACGGAGGCCGCGGATAGCCCAGAGCGCCTCGCGCCGGTCGAGGCCGAGCGAGCGGAAGGCGTCGGCGTCGGCGAGGCGTTCAAGAACGGCGGGCTCGAGGCCTGTGCGCAGCCAGAGGTCGCGGATGGAGTCGAAGGGTTGCGTGCGGGCTTCTTCAATGCGGCGGGCGTCGTCCTCGTGGAAGCCGGAGACCTGGCGGAAGCCGAGGCGGAGCGCGCGGGTGGTGCGGATCTCGTGGGCCATGGAGGCGTGGCGGCGGTGGATTGTTGGAGAGGGCGTGGGTGGGGCTGGCGTTTTTGAAGGAATCTCACGCCAAGCCGCCAAGGCGCCAGGAGGTGGTGCGCTGTTGACGTGAGTTGCGGTGCTTGATGGTTTGATTGCGCGCCTTTGGCGCGCGGGAATTCCCTCTTGGCGGCTTGGCGGCTTGGCGTGAGAAAAAGAAACGCCTGATGACGTCTCGAACGTGGGTGATGAGAGCGGCTCGAGGGTGTTGTCCCAGTTGGACGCGTTGATGTCGACGGGGCGGACTTCGATGCCGTGGTCCTGGGCGTCGCGGACGATCTGGGCGGGGGCGTAGAAGCCCATGGGTTGGGAGTTCAGCAAGGCTGCGGCGAAGACGTCGGGGTAGTGGCACTTGATCCAGGATGAGTAGTAGACGAGCAAAGCGAAGCTTGCGGCGTGGCTCTCGGGGAAGCCGTAGTCGCCGAAGCCCTGGATCTGCCTGAAGCAGCGCTCGGCGAAATCGGGGTCGTAGCCGCGCGCGATCATGCCCTGCACAAACTTCTCCTCGAAGCTGTTGATCGTGCCCATGCGGCGGAAGGTGGCCATGGCGCGGCGCAGGCGGTCGGCCTCCGAGGCGGTGAAGCCGGCGGCGACGATCGCGATGCGCATGGCCTGCTCCTGGAAGAGCGGCACGCCGAGTGTCTTGCCGAGCACGGTCTTCAGTTCCTCCTTCGGGAAGACGATCTCTTCCTGTCCCTGGCGGCGGCGCAGATAGGGATGCACCATGCCGCCCTGGATCGGGCCGGGGCGCACGATCGCGACTTCGATCACGAGGTCGTAGAACATGCGCGGCTTCAGGCGTGGGAGCATCGACATCTGCGCGCGGCTTTCGACCTGGAAGACGCCGACCGAGTCGGCGCGGCAGAGCATGTCGTAGACGGCGGGCTCTTCCTTCGGGATCGCCGAGAGCGTGGGCTCAAGACCGTAATGCTTGTGAAGCATGGCGAGTGCCTTGCGCACGCAGGACAGCATGCCGAGCGCGAGGACGTCGACCTTCAGGATGCCGAGTGCGTTGAGGTCGTCCTTGTCCCACTCGACGACGGTGCGGTTCTCCATGGCGGCGTTGGAGACGGGGATGAGTTCGTCGAGGCGGCCGCGCGTCATCACGAAGCCGCCGACATGCTGTGACAGGTGGCGCGGAAAGTCGGCGATCTCGTTTGCGAGCCGGAGGGCGAGGCCGAGCCTGTGGTCGCCGGGATCAAGGCCCAGGGCGCGGACCTGGTCGTCGACGGGGGCGGCGGACGTCCATCCGGAGAGCGTGCCGGAGAGGGCGCTGATCGTGTCCTCCGACAGGCCGAAGACCTTGCCGACATCGCGGATGGCGCTGCGCCCGCGATAGCAGATCACGGTGGCGGCGAGGCCCGCGCGGTGACGGCCATAGCGGTTGTAGATGTACTGGATGACTTCCTCGCGGCGCTCGTGCTCGAAGTCGACGTCGATGTCGGGCGGTTCACGACGTTCGGCGGAGACGAAACGCTCGAAGAGCAGGTCGATCTGGTTCGGGTCGACCTCGGTCACATGCAGGCAGTAGCAGACGGCTGAGTTTGCCGCGGAGCCGCGACCCTGGCAGAGAATGCCCTTCGACCGCGCGAAGCGGACGATGTCGTGCACGGTCAGGAAATAGGGCGCGTAGTTCAGTTCCGCGATCAGCTTCAGCTCGTGGTCGAGCGCGTGGCGGACCTTTGGCGGAATGCCTTGCGGGTAGCGCCTGGCGGCGCCTTCTTCGGTGAAGGCCGCGAGCGCGTCCTGCGGCGAGGCGAAGCCTTCGCAGGTTTCTTCCGGATACTCATAGCGCAGCTCGTCGAGCGAGAAGGTGCAGCCCTCGACGAAGCGCGTGGTCTCGGCGATCGCCTCGGGATGGCGGCGGAAGAGGCGGGCCATTTCCTGCGGGGGCTTCAGGTGGCGTTCCGCGTTGGCTTCAAGCCGGAAGCCGATGGTGTCGAGGGTTGCGTGCTCGCGGATGCAGGTCACGACGTCCTGGAGCAGGCGGCGCCCTGGCGCGTGGTAGAGCACGTCGTTGGTCGCGATCATGGGGACATGATGTTCGCGGGCGAGGCTCTCGAGCCGCTTGAGGTGGCGCAGGTCGTCGCCGCGATAGCGCATGGCGGCGCCGAGCCAGAGGCGCGTTTGTGCCAGGCGTTTCAGGGCGGGGGCCGCCATGCCGATGTCGGGTCGGGGTGGCAGCAGGATGAGCTGCAGACCTTCTGCGTGGTCGATGAGGTCATCAAGGCGCAAGATGCAATCGCCCTTTTCGGCGCGGCGGTTGCCGATGGTGAGCAGGCGGCAGAGGCGTCCCCAGGCGGCGCGGTCGCGCGGATAGGCGAGGATGTCCGGGGTGCCGTCGCTGAAGACGAGGCGGCTGCCGGGCAGGATGCGCAGGCCGGTGTCCCTGGCCTGCACGTGCGCGCGCACGACGCCGGCGACGGAGTTGCGGTCCGCGATGCCGATGGCGGCGAGACCCAGCGCGTGGGCCTGCTGCACCAGTTCATGCGGATGCGAGGCGCCGTGCAGGAAGGCGTAGTTCGTTGTTACGGCGAGTTCGGCATAGGCCGTCATGAGAACAGGCCGTGCATGTACCATTGCGGGCGGTCGGTTTCGCTGCCGAAGAGGCCTTCGCGGTAGAGCCAGAAGCGGTGGCCGGCGCGGTCCTCGACGCGGAAGTAGTCGCGCGTGAGGCTGCGGCCGGCGTCATCGCGCCACCATTCCATGGCGATGCGCTCGGGACCTTCGGCGTGCACGACTTCATGCGTGACGCGCCGCCAGCGGAAGCGGACGGGCGGGCCGTCGGGAACCTCTGCGATGGCGTCGACAGGTTCGGGGCGTTCGAAGAGGCGAAGGGGGCGGGCGGGGGCGAGGGTGTCTTGTCCCCCATCGTCTGCAGCAGCGCTTTGCGCTGCGCAGCCACTTCCCCCGCGAGCGGGGGAAGAAACACCGTGAAGCGGGGGAAGAAACGCTTCGTCCTTTCTTCCCCCGTTTACGGGGGAAGTGGCTGCGCAGGCGTCAGCCTGCTGCAGACGAAGGGGGACATCGGTGACGGCGTATTCGGGGACGTGGCTTTCGGCAAAGCCGAGGCGCTTCACGCGGCGGGGGCCGAAGCGTACGCCCAGTCGGTCGATCAGGTGGGCGAGGTCGTCGCTGCCGGTTGCGGCGGAGACGAGGTCGGTCTGCGCGATCTCGGCCTTCTCGGCGGCGGTGACGGCGAGGCGGATGACATCGAAGCCGCAGCCCGTATCGATTTCCTCGACCAGCGAAGAGAAGCGTTCCCTGAACAGGCGGTGCAGCGCCCGGGGATCGCGCTGCGGCCTTGATGTCGCGACCGACAGGCGGCGTACGGCCCCATCAACACGGAACAGCGTGACCTGCAGCGCGCGTGCGCCTTCGCCGCGTTCCTCCATCCGTCGCGACAGGTCGGTGGCGAGGTGCTCGATCGTCTGCAGGATGAAGTCCTCGTGCATGACGGGTTCGAGGAAGTTGCGCTCGGACAGGTAGGGCGCCACGGGCAAACGCGGGGTGATGGGTTCGTCGGCGAGGCCGAGCGCGCCGTCGAGGCGACGCAGGAGTTCTGCGCCGAAGCGCGCGGCGAGAGGGGCGCGCGGGCGGTCCAGGATGTCGCCGATCTTCCTCAGTCCCACGCGGGCGAGGGCATCGACCCTGGCGGTGTCGAGCTGGAGGGCGGCCAGGGGCAGGGGCTGCAGCGCGTCCTTCAGTTCGCCGTCGGTGATGTTGCGCCTTTCGCCATAGCGCGACAGGGCCCAGGCCGCGCCCGGCGTGCCGGCGATGGCGGTGCGTGCGGTCATGCCCTGTTCGTGCAGGCGGCGCACGACATCCCTGCGCATCGCATCTTCGCCGCCAAAGAGATGGGCGCAGCCCGTGATGTCGAGCATCGTGCCGTCCGGTGACGAGAGGCCGACAAGCGGCGTGTAGCGCGAGAGCCAGTCGCTGATGGCTTCGAGCAGGCTTGCATCGGCCTTCGTGTCGGCATTGTCGACCGCGATCGAGGGGTACATCGCGCGCACGTCGGCCAGCGGCATGCCCGCGCGCAATCCCAGGCGCTGGGCCGGCGCGTTCATGGCATGGAGCCGCAATGCGCCCCTGACCTCGTGGACGACGACGCGCGGCTCAGACCGCCGCGGCGAAAGCGTGCGCTCGATCCGGTCGGTAGGCAGATGGCTGAGCCAGATTGCCAGATAGCGACGTGCCGGTTGCGAATGCCTGTTCGAATTTGCGTTCATGTGCATGCCATTCGACCTGCCATTGGCCCGAGGTGCCAAAGCGGTTCTTCACGAGGTCAAGGTGGAAGTTCGGTGCGCCCATGCCGCCATGTTCGCTGCCACGGCTGGGCGCGGAGGATACGAGCCAGCGTGTCGTTGCGGCGTTGGGTTCGATGGTTGCGGCGTGGCGCAGAATGAGACCCAGGCCCAGGCCTTCCTGTGCGGCCAGCGCGAGGCGGCGCGTACTTGTCAGGTCGAGCACGCGCGTGTGGGCCGGAAACTCCGCGATCACGGACGAGAAGCCCCGGCACTTGAGGGCCTCATTCATGGCCCACAGGACATCTTCGGCTTGCGGCACGTGGAGATAGATGAGGGAAGACGTGTCAAAGCCCGAGAGGCGAAGGCCCGGCAAATAGGGGCGGCCGGTCTCGGCGCTGGTGAAGTCGTGCTGGATGTAAAGCGTGTGCGCGCTTGTTTCCTGGGCGCGGGCCGCGATTCCGAAGGCGAAACCGGCCGCGGCTCCGAGATCCTGAACGGACCTTGGCATTATTTCGTGGATGGTCGCCCGTGCGATGCCTCCGCCGAGCACCTCATCCATTACGGTCAGTCCCGTATCCACATGGACGCGGGCGCTTCTTGCCTTGCCGGACAGGCAGGCGGCCTCGATCGCGGCAATTGTCTGCTTGAGGGAGGCGGCCTGCTTCGGGGATTGAGGCGGCCTCGGGGATTGGGCCCCGAGCTGGCTTGCCTGCAGCGGGTTTATCTGCTTGAGATGGGCGGGTTGTTTCAGGGACAAGCGTCCCTCCGCCGCCATGGGTCCTGGCACGGTTCAGCCTCCGTTTTCTGCGGGTTATTGAACAAAGTTCCTGTTTTGTTCTTTATCCCATGGCAGCCTCCGGGAGTCAATGGGGTGGTTGCACCCGCCACAATTTTCCACGATTGCACGCATTCGAGCGGCCAGGATCCAAGGGTGGTCCGCTCACCAGCGCCAAAATTCGCCGATCGCGCGGTGCGGCAATTTGTTCACTTTTTGTTTTCGGCGCTTTCGGCAATATTCGGCGCTGCAAATCGATAGCGTCGGAATCTGCCCACAGACTTCATCGGCAGCCGTTTCGCCTCCGGTCTCCACAAACAGAACCCAAGATGATCACTGGCGCCTGCCGTTCCGCAGGTCGTTGTTGCCTGTCGTTCGCGCGGGTCGATGCCGAATATTGACTGATTGGTCATTTTTGACTATTCGGTCATTCATGAAAGCGACAGCGGCCACGACACGAGGCATGCGCAAGCGCGAAAGGACGCGCGGCGAGCTTGTGGCTGCGGCGGAGCGGCTGGTGGCGCAGCGGGGGCTTGATGCCCTCTCGATCGACGAAATCACCGAGGCGGCAGATGTCGCCAAGGGCACGTTCTATACGCACTTCCATGACAAGGATGACCTTGCGGCCGCGATCGGGCGCCAGATCCGGCTTGACCTCGAGGACCGCATCACGCGGATGAACCATGGGGTGAAGAATGCCGGCGTACGCATGGCCAATGGCCTTGCCACCGTGCTTGAGTTTGCCATCCGGCAGCCCGTGCGGGCGCGCGCCATGATGCGGCTGAGACCGGGTTCGGTGAACCCTGATACGCCCATCAATGCCGGCATCCGCGCAGACATCCTGATTGGACAAAAAGCCAAGGTGTTCCATGTGCCGTCCTGCGATGCGGCGGTTGTGGTGACCCTGGGAGCCATGATGTCGGCGGTGATGAGGCTGACAGAATCCGCGCACCCGGTTGGAAATCCGCACGAGTTTGCAACCGATGCGATCGCGGTGGCGCTTGCCGGGCTTGGCATGAAACCGTCCGAGGCGCAGCGCCTTGCCAGAACAACAATGGATACCAGGAGGAAGGATACACCCGATGATCAAGGCTGATGATGTCGCCTTCGTGCGCTTCCAGGCGCCGGACCTCGACAGGATGGAGGCATTCCTCGCCGACTTCGGCATGGTCCGCGCGGCACGTGATGACAATACGCTCTACATGCGCGGGGGAGGTGGCGATCCCTTCATCCACGTGACGCACAAAGGGGATCCCGGCTTTGCAGGCGTGGCCTTCCGGGCGAACAGCGTTGGCGATCTTGAGCTGCTTGCGGCAAAGACCGGCTCAAGGGTCGAAAGCCTGGATGGACCTGGCGGAGGCAGGGTCGTGCGGCTGACCGATCCCGATGGCTTCAACGTTGAAGCCGTTGCCGGGCGCGAAGCTGTTGCGGCTGACGCCACGCCGCCCGCGCTCGCCACCAATGACTGGCGTGCGCGTGTACGGCACAATTCGCCCAAGCGGGTGGCTGCCGGGGCGTCGCACATCAAGCGGTTCGGGCACTGCGTGCTGAATGTCTCGAACTTCCGTGCCAGCGAAGCCTGGTACAAGCAGCATTTCGGATTCATCACCTCCGACGAGATCAAGCTGTCGCCGGAAAAGGCGCTCGGTGCCTTCCTGCGCTGTGACCGGGGCGAGAAGCCGGCGGACCATCACACGCTTTTCCTGCTGGGAACGGGCAAGCCCAAGTTCAACCATGCGGCCTTCGAAGTCATGGACATGGATGACCTGATGAGCGGGCACGACCTCCTGAAGGAAAAGTCCTATCGCCACCAGTGGGGGATCGGGCGCCACATCCTGGGCAGCCAGATTTTCGATTACTGGCGCGATCCGTGGGGCCACACGCTCGAACACTGGACAGATGGCGACCTGATGACGGCGAGCTGGGGCTCGCGCGACGCGACACCAATGGACCTCCTGGGCGTGCAGTGGGGCATGAAGATGCCGGCGGACATGGGGGACTGACATGAGGCGCGCTCCATCGTGGCCATTGAAGGTGGCGAGGTTCGAGACGCAACGCCTGCTTCGCGCGCTCGCGGCGCAAGTCGAACGGATTGAAACCGAAGAGCCTGTGCCGTTCCTCAACAATGTCCTGCAGGGGTACAAATCCCTGCCCACCACTTTTCACTGAGGTATTCCATGATCCAGACAGATGTTCTGATTTCCGGTCTCGGGCCTGTCGGCGCGACGCTGGCCAACCTGCTGGGCCAGCAGGGCATTCGTACGCTGGCAGTCGAGCGCGACACGACGGTCTATCCGTTGCCGCGTGCGGCGCATTTCGATGCCGAAATCATGCGGATCTGGCAGGGGCTCGGGCTCCTCGACCAGGCCATGAAAGTATCGCGGCTAGCCCCGGCCTATGAGTTCCGGACAGCCAAGGGTGAAGCGCTCCTGCACTACGACGTCGGCGAGGTGATCGTGGCGTCGGGGTTCCAGCCGAGCTGGATGTTCAACCAGCCTGATCTCGAGCGGGCCTTGCGTGCGAAGCTCAAGGACTATCCTTCGGTAGAGACGCGCCTTGGCGTGCGGCTCGATGGTTTCGAGGCCGATGGCCAGGGTGTCACGGGACGGATCATCGATGCCGCCGGCCGCGAGGAGAAGGTGCACGCCCGCTACCTGGTGGCCTGCGACGGTGCTTCGAGTGCCATTCGAAAGGCGCTCAGGATCGAGCATTTCGACTATGGCTTCGATGAGCCATGGCTTGTTGTGGACGCACAGGTGAAGCGTCCGGAGAAGATGCCGGCGCTCAACCTCCAGATCTGCGATCCGGTGCGGCCGACGACCTGCGTGCTCATGGGGCCGGGTCGTCATCGTTGGGAATTCATGATCAGGCCGGGCGAAGACCCGCAGGCTTTCCTCGACGATGCGATGATTGCAAAGCTGCTGAAGCCCTGGGTGAACGATGGCGACATCGAAATCGACCGCAAGGCTGTCTATCGCTTTCACGGATTGGTCGCGAAGGAGTGGCGGCGTGGTCGCGTGATCCTTGCGGGTGACGCTGCGCACCAGACCCCGCCGTTTGCCGGGCAGGGCATGTGCTCGGGCGTGCGTGATGCGGTGAATGTCGGGTGGAAGCTCAGTCATATCCTTCGTGGCGAAGCGCGCGAGGCATTGCTCGACACGTACCAGAGCGAGCGTGAACCTCATGTTCGCGCGGTGACGGAGACGGCGATTGCGATGGGGCGTGTCGTCTGCATGCCTGATCCCGAGATGGCGGCGCAGCGCGATGCGATGATGCTTGCCCAGCGTGCGGCAGGCGAGCAGCCCGTGCCGCCGGCGGATCCGCAGATCGGACCGGGCGCGTTTGTTTCGGGATCGGCGAAGGCCTCGTCGATCTTCCCCCAGGGGCAGGCCGGTGGAAAGCGTCTCGACGATGTGATGGGGGGCGGGGCCTGGCTGATCGCGCGGCGTTCTGCTGACCTCGCGGGTGTTTCGAGCAAGCTCCTGTCGCGGGTCGAAGCGCTTGATGGCAACGCCCTGAAGCCCTTTGCGCCAGCGCTTGCGGCTTATCTGGATAGCGCGGGCGCCGATGCCGTGCTGGTCAGGCCGGATCGCTATACGTTCGGTACCGGTGGAGTAAAGGCGTTGGTGGGCGCCTGGGAAAAGGCCATTCATGGCTGAGGGGGG
>CAZYFM010000125.1:0-9330 GCA_964646885.1 uncultured Flavobacteriaceae bacterium | reverse complement strand
AAAAGAAGGCCTGATCGACAGTTAACCCTTTCAATTACTGGTGGGTGGCTACGTCCCGTCCTCCCCCGTATGCTCAGCACAAATTGGGGTATCGGCCGCAATTTCTGCGGATACGCAGGGGCGATCGTGGGTTCGACACCATCATCTGGTGACATGCACGTCTGGCCCCGCAACGGTGGGGAAGCCGGATGGATGGCAATGCGACGTCGCGCTTAGGAAAGACGGCCTTTCTCGACGTGGGCGCACACATGGGGCAAACGGCCGAAGTTGTGCTGGGTCCGCTGTTCCTCTTCGACAAGGTCATCAGCATCGAGCCTGATCCCGCATGCGTGGTTGCGCTCAAGGGCAGGTTCCGTCGCGAAATCGAACAGGGTCGCTATGAGGTCATTGAAGGAGCGATGGGGCAGCGAAATGGCGAAAAGCGCCTGTTCGGCTCCAATGCAGGAGGCGGTGCCACCACGCTCGACACGTCCGCAGAACAGGCGAGCGGCGGAGTGGTTCTCTGCCGTGAATACGATATCGCAGAACTGCTGCAGGACCTGGGCGGGAAGGGCTACACCATTTTCCTGAAGCTCAATTGCGAGGCGCGGAAGTCGGAATCCTCGACAGGATCTGCGATACGGGGACAGGAAAATTCATCGGCGGGGTGATGGCGGATTTCGACATCGTCAAGTACCGAGGCGGATACCATGAGAAGCAGAGGGTGCTGACCAGATGCAAGGTAGCGAACCTACCATTGGAGCTTTCCGAGCGCGTGATGGTCGGCAGCACGCATGAAGTCCGCATCAGAAACTGGCTTGCCCGCTATCCGCAAATCAAGTCTGGGGTCAACCAGGACTTGGAACAGGCGCAGTCCGCCAAGCGTCTGTTGCGCTACTGGTTCAGGGACATGCGCAGTACAGTGGGACTTCAGCGCTATCGTTGAAGTCGGGCGTTCGCGCGAGCCCCTTACTTCTCACCGGGTATTCAAACCAAGGCATGGCGTACCTACGAGTGAGCGCGGATGTAAGCAGAAACGGGGGAGGAGGCCGGCCCCCTACTCAAGCGGCTAAACGTTGCAAAGGCGGGACTGGCCGCTGCCGATACAAGCATCGACGATATGTTTCATACGACGCTTGCAGCGACAGCCCCAAATGGAACATGATCCGAGCGTCTCCCGGCTGCCGACAACCGTGTCCAACCAACGAAGGAAGCTCAACTGCGCCAACGCGGCCATTAACGAACTGAGCTGCAGAGCACGATAAAAGCCCAGTCGCGGCTGTTGTGAACATTGCAGATCTACTCAGCGGTAGCGATCAGCAAAGACGGTCCTTCACAGCGTCCAGACAGCTATTGCTCCGCAGACCTCACAAAACGGCAGTTGGCGGTCAAACAACTCTCGCGGCAAACGTGAATGAGGGTGCTCTATCGATGCGACGAAAACCAACCGACGGAACCTGAACCAAAAGTGTGCACCTCTCCAGAACTCGCATAATCTATTTCATCATTCGCGGCTCATACTGCGAGCCCACGTTTAGGGCGTCGAATAGCGACGCCCAGCTTGCAAGTAAGAATGTAAGTTAAACGAGCGGCCTAAACTAAGTCTGCATTTTTGCGGCATGACAAGTTCGTTCTGAAACCAGCGTTGTGATGTGGCGATTTTACCCGTAGGCTTTACATTCAATGCGCCTAGCTTTCGATCTTACCCCATAGTGTTGAGATTTGCATGTCAGACAAAATGCTACGCTGGCTTTACAAACATGCCCCAGTGCTTCGATCAGAGGTTAGAAGCATTATCCGGCGCTCAATCGGAGTTCGCGAAATATCCTATCGAGGATTGCGTTGGATTTGCCATCCAAAGGACAACTCTGTGGAGCGTTCGCTTTGGCTGCATCACGCTACCGAAGAGGAGTACGAAATTGATGGGCTGTTAAGTCGACTTCGTCCAGGAGATGTTTTTTGCGACATTGGGGCGAACTGCGGAGTTTACGCTTTGCCTGCTTGCGCCAGTGCCGATGCAAAAGTGATCGCGATCGAGCCCAATCCGACGATGCAGGAGAGATTGATAGAAAACATAGCGATCAACGCGTTAGATGGCATTACCGTCGTTCGAGCAGCCGTAGGGGCCGCCAGTGGGCAAATGAGTCTCTCAATGGGGTCTCGCTGGGATTACGGTCAAGCATCTCTTCTTCATCGCCCTGGAAATATCAGCCTGGCGGTACCAGTTTTCACACTTACAGAAATATTGAGGAGCAGCGGAGTCTCGCGTCTCTCAGCATTGAAAATAGACGTTGAGGGCTATGAAGATAAAGCCATCGGCAAGTTTTTGGTTGAATGTGCTGATAGCGAGTTACCCAACTCGATGGTGATAGAACATTTGCACAGTGGCATTTGGTCTCACGACGTTCATGGGCTGGCAGTCTCGCGGGGTTACTCGTTGAAGGAGAAAACTAAAAACAACCTTCTCTTCGTGTTGTGACGGCATTCACGCTCTTCAGGCCAGTGGCCATGAGGCTAATGGGGGCATCGTGCCAAGCAAGTGTGTGCGCTCATTGCGGTTGAGAGCGTTGGGGACGATTAGGATCTATCGTGCCCTGTGTAGAAAAGGCTGCGAAGCCATGCGGAAGGCCCAAGCCATTTGATGTAAAATGCAATCCGTTCCACATCATCCCTCAAATTGTGCTCCTTCCAGCGATTCCTTTGCGGACGGACTGAGATACCGTCGATCGTCGAGTTGCCAGTATCAGGAACCACTGGACGGGGAAGAACTCCGTACGTCACCATCTTCGTACTCCAAATGCGTCGCAAATCTTGGTCCACCGGAAGTGTTCGAAGTTTCTTCCAGGACAAGAATTTATTAGCGCCAGCTGGTGTGACCACGTACGCTCCAGCACTTGGTGGAACTGAAGAGTACTTGATGAGTTGATACTCGGAAGAAAGCTTCAGTACTGGCGAGTGATATCGCTTAACCGGATTGGAAAGCCTTATGATATCATAACTTACTGGTAAAGATTTCAGAGCGACGAGTACCGACGAAAAGTCTCCAGCAAACTCAAGATCGTCCTCGAGAATGAGACAAGGCTCATTGAATCGTTCAACCATTCTCATTGCCAGCAGGTGACTGGCATAGCAGCCAACTTCTCCTAGCAGAAGTTTTGATGCAATCCGGTCGTCTTGGTCAAGAAAATACGGCTTGAGCCACAACGGCATGTTTGTCCCATAAACAGCGTCAAGCCTCTCAAACCGGATTGAAGCGGCATTAAGTTTGGCGCTCATGCGTGCGAGGCGGTCTGTATCCTTCGAGAGATTGATCAGTATCGTGCGCATGACGGTATTGCAGAGTGAAGCGAAATGAGTTAGAGGTGAATCAGCAGAAGGGTTGGCGCTCACGACAGCGATCAGGGCGAGTGACTGCGTTCACAATTAAGGGGACGGTGTGAAATGAGGCACTCTTTGTATCCGTCGCGTGTAGTGGTGACATGCACTTATGGCACACCCTGCAAGCTGCTACCAGTGAAATGAAGAATGCAGAGCAATTAATTCGAGAGAAGAGATATGCGCGCTACGGTGTGGTTTATTGCCGCAAGCTAATAATTGTTGCGGCCTGGAGCGTGAGACATCTTGGCATTGATGTCGGAGGGGCCTGCTCACTGGACCCATGCGCGAGTTCGCAGTGAGGCTCCTTCAAATGTGAGCCAGAGTTAAAGTGAGATGAGCTTTCTGTCGCTTTAGTAGCAATAAGCGCCCGTCAATGTCCGGGGGCTTACGACAAGGCTTCCGGCTGTTCAAAACGTGGGAGCCGCATCGGCTCATAATCTCAAACAAAAAGAGTTTATACTTGGCCAATACTAACGGGGCCACCACGGGAAGAAGCCGGGCGTGCGCGCCACGTAATCGGCATACTCGGGCCTCGTCTTGCGCAATTGGTGCTCGAGGAGAGGAACGCCACTCACACGCGTGAGGAGAAATGTCAGGAGCACCGGCGCCGGCAGCGACCACAACCCGAGTGGGGTTTCGGCAGCGATGAGGAACAGTCCCCAGCCGACGCACGCATCCCCGAAGTAGTTTGGATGGCGCGTATAGCGCCACAGCCCGCGATCGAGCACGCGGCCCTTGTTGAGCGGATCCGCCTTGAAGCGGACGAGCTGCCAGTCACCGATGCTCTCGAACAGGATGCCCGTCGCGGCCAGCAGCGCGCCTGCGATTGCGATGGCGCCTGGTGACGTAGCCGGCATGCCAACCTGTCCGAGCTGGACGGGCAGGGCCACGATGAACTGGAGGATGCCCTGCAGCAGGAACACCTGCACGCCAGACGTGAACGCAAAGCTCCAGCCTCGCCGCGCCTCGGCCGAGCGCATGATGGCAGCGTAGCGTGCATCGACACCATGCTTGCGCCATCGCCAGAGCAGGTACAGACCGAGGCGCAGGCTCCAGGCCGCGCAAAACACCAGGAGCAACAGCGCATGCGCGCTCGCGGGCTGCACCTGTAGCCAGGTGGAGCCGGCGAGCACGAGAATGCCGAGCGCCCACCAGCTGTCCACGAAGCTCACATCCCGGAGGCGCAGGCTGAGTAGCCACAGCGCGAACATGCACGCCGCCGACACGGCGGCATTGGTCAGGAGAATGTGGGAAAGCGGGGGGATGTCCATGATCGATCCGGTGCTGCGGTGGGCACGCCTGTAATGACCAGCAGGGAATACGGAAATCCGGCCTTCGGGACAACCGCCGTGATCCGGCTTCCGGCGCTGTTAAGTCGATGCTAACGCCACGAGTCGCAGCGCAGGGCCATTTTTGAACCCCGAAAATTTGCATCTAATTCCATAACCGGATGGTGAGGGTGCCCCCCGTATGATGGTGCATTGCTGGCAGTATGCGGACCCGCCTGGTGCGACCTACAACGGACATTGCAGGCCTGACGCCCGACGTCGATGAAAAGATCGAGCGGGAAAAGCTGAGGCTCGCGTTCGGGTCGTGGCTGACCTACGCCGATGGTGCGCCGATCGCGATCGTGACATCGATCCTGATGTGCGGGCTGTTTCCCTCCGTGGGATCGGCAAGCCCGATGGCCGGACTGGCCTTTTCCTCCGCCGCCGCATTGTGGGCCGCCTCGTCGGCCATGACATTCCAGTACTATCAGCGCAACGAGTCTCGGCATGCACCGCAGTTCTGGCGACGGGTGCTCACGGCCATCTGGTGTTCGCATGCCGTCATCTGGGGTTCGATTCTCTTCGCGTTCTGGGACGAAGGAAACGCAGCCAACCAAGCCATCCTGTGCACGCTCGTGCTTGGCGTGGTGGTTTCTTACTTCTTCATGCTCACCATGTGCATGGGTGTCCTGCTGAGGGCGCTGGGGACCACAGCTGTCGTGTCGATGGCCTCGTTTGTCTACCACGGTGACGCGCTTTCGCAGGTGTTCCTCGTGCTGTACCCGCTGTTCATGCTGATCCTGTTCAGCTACGGCATGAAGGCCGCACGCAGCTACCACGTGGCCCTGCAGTTCCGTTTTGAAAACGAAGCCCTGGCCTCGGCACTCGCGCGGGCCAGCCAGGCCAAGAGCAGCTTCCTCGCATCGATGAGCCACGAGCTGCGCACGCCGCTGAATGCGATCATCGGCTACTCGGACCTCATGCGCCAGCGGACCTTCGGACCCATCGCGCCCGCCCGCTATGGATCCTACGTCGATGACATCCATGACAGCGGCCAGCACCTCCTGCGCATGATCAATGACCTCCTCGACATTGCCAAGATCGAGGCCGGCAAGCAGGAACTCCTGTTCGAGCCGGTCAGCCTGCGCGAAGTTGCGCAGGACGCCATGAAGCTCGTCGAGCCGCAATCCGAGCGCGCGCACGTCTGCCTAAGCATGAACTTCACGACCGATGCGGTGATCCACGCCGACGAGCGGGCGATCAAGCAGGTGCTCGTGAACCTCCTGTCGAATGCGATCAAGTTCACCCGTCCCGGCGGGCTCGTGATCCTGTTCTGCAAGCGCCTCCCCGACGGCCGCATCGCCTTCGGGGTGAAGGATACGGGCATCGGCATGACGTCCGAAGTCATGGAGCGCGCCATCCTGCCGTTCGAGCAGGGCTCCGACGCCTACACGGTCGAGGGCAGGGGAACCGGACTTGGACTGCCGATCTGCAAGATGCTGGTGGAGGCCCATCACGGCCAGCTGCGCCTCGAAAGCACCCCGGGTGTGGGCTCGCGGATCTGGGCAGAGTTGCCTGCAGAGCGGGTCCTGCGGGAAGCCAACGTCGCCTGACGGCCAGCCGCAGCCGGCTGCGGCGTTACGCGCGCTTGCATCTTTCAGGAAGTTCTCCAAATGTTCTTGGCAAGCGTTGCGGCTGCTCGAGCGGCTCAACGCACTCAGGAAACCTCGGGGAGAAAACGAAAAAACAGCGACGAAAGTGTCATCTTCGTTGCATGGAAACCGCAGGAAAAAGCCATTTTCGGCACAGCGGGCTCGGTGGAAGTGTCATCTTCCCGCAAGCGGGTTTCAGAGCAGCTTGGCAAGCGCCGCTGCCTGGTAGCCCGCAAGCGACAGCACCAGCAATCCGACGGCGACCCCGAGGACCTTCCGCGGGACCACCGAGACGAACCGGCCGGCGATGGGGGCAGAGATCAGGCCGCCGACAATCAGGCCCGCGATCGCAGCCGCATTGTTCAGGATATCGCCCGCATCCTTCCAGTGTCCCGTGACGATGGTGGCGATCAGGGCCGACCCGATGGACAGCGTCACGAAGAACTCGGCCGCGTTCACCGAACCGATGATCATGCGCGGCTCGCCACCCCGTCCGATCAGGCTTGTCGTGACGATCGGGCCCCAGCCGCCACCGCCAATGGCGTCAAGGAACCCACCGACCATGCCGAGAGGCGCCACGCCCTGTTTGGGCAGGGCAAGCTGGGGCGGTGTCCGCAGGATGCGCCAGAGGATCACGACACCCATCAGCGCCAGGTAGCCGATGATGAAGGGCTTGATCAGCGCCGCGTTGACCGTGGTCACGACCAGGGCCCCAAACGCACCGCCGACGGCGCCCGCGATCGCGAGTGTCAGCAGGAGGCGCCGGTCCACGTTCTTGTAGGACGCATGCGCGGCACCGGAAGCGGCGGTGGTGAAGAACTTGGCGATGTGCACGCTGGCCGACGTATGTGCCGGCGGCACGCCGGCCGCGAGCAGGAAGGACGACGCCGTGATGCCATAGGCCATGCCCAGCGCCCCGTCGATGAACTGGGCGACCAGGCCCACCAGCCCGAACACCAGGAAGTCGTGCAGCACTGACGCGTCTGGCAGGGGCAAAGGCGTTGGACCTGTTCCGATTCGCAGCGATACTACTAAAGTTGGCCGTATCAGTGATGGCCCTGTTTTCCGGCCTCGTCCTGCTCCCGCTTGGCGTCCACCGCCGCCATGTACTCGATCAGCGCATCGACCTCGGTATCGCCAAAGCCGAAATTGGGCATGGGCAGGTTCCGGTACTGCGCCTTGAGGGCAGTGGCAACCGGATCGCCTTCCTCGAGCATCTTGTCGGGCTCCTTCAGCCACCGGCGCAGCCAGGGCCGCGGGCGGGCCGTGACGACATTGGCGAGGTCCGGCCCCAGCCGGTCACCGCCGCCAATCGTGTGGCAGGCCTGGCAGCGTGTGCGGAACAGGTATTCGCCGCGCGAGTTCAGCTTGATCTCCTTCGCCACGCCGTAGCTCTTGTGCGTGGAGGACAGGCTGACGTTGAAATTGGTCAGCGTGTCGGTGAGCAGGTTCGCCAGCACCTTCGGATCATCGAACACCGACCGCTTGATCCACTGTCCAAGCTTTTCGTTGCCGAGGCGGATGCTGGTGTCGTGGTCCTGCGGCTTGCCCGGGGTAGACACGCGCATGGCAAGCTTCGAGATGATGAGGTCGACATCTTCCTTGCTGCCGGTCAGGAACGTCCAGCCGGGCTTCACGCCGTAGGTCTCCATGTAGCGCTTCAGCGCCGCGGGGCTGTCGTTCTCCGGATCGATCGAGATCGAGTACATGAAGAAGTCCTTGCCGACCCGGTCGCCCAGCAGCTCCTGCACACGCAGGAGGTTGGCGGTGTCGAGCGGGCAGATGTCCTTGCACGTCGTGAACATGAAGTTGATCGTGACGATCTTGTCCTTCAGCAGGTCGTCATAGAAGCGGTGCTTCTTCCCGTCCTGGTCCGTCAGCACGACATTGGGAAAGTAGTTGCCACGCCATTCGGCAGCGCCGGCGGGCAGGGCCAGGGCGAGAAGGAACGCAACGAGCAGGAGCAGCGGTCTGGACATCAGGCCTCGAACACCGGAACAGGAAAGGGGCCGCCGGCTGCGGCGACCCCTCGACTTCTTACCAGAACCCGGCGCGGGGACGAAAGTCACCCGCAAGGGATATCCCATTCCACGTCAATTCGCTGTGGGTAGGGAGAATGACGGCTCGTAGAACGTGCCTTCCCAGGTCTGCCGCGGCGTGGGGATGAGGACCGTCGCGCCCGGCTTCGTGCTGTCCCAGCGCATCAGCATCGCGTGGTCCTCGTGCTGCGTGTTGTGGCAGTGCTCCATGTACGTTCCCGCAAACTCGCGGAAGCGGATGGCGAGCCGGACCTCCATCGAGCTGTTCGGCTCGACGCCCAGGCGATAGACGTCCTTTCGCGCCCACTGTTCCCACGTCGGCGGTGCGGCGCCGTCACGCGACAGGATCTGGCCTTCCTCGAAGTGGATGTGCACCGGATGCGACCAGCCCGAGCCATCGTTGATCAGGTTCCAGATCTCGACAGAACCCATCTTGGGAGCCGCCGACACGCGATGCGGGTCTGCCGCAAGGCCCTGCCCGCCGTCGGTCTTGATCGTCCAGGGTGCCGTGTCCGTGCCGTTCGACTTGCCGAAGTTGAACGTGCGCACGCGCGCCGTCGACAGTTCGGCCGGCGTGATCGTCGGCTTCGGGATCATCTTCTTGCCACCCACGACATAGTCCGCCGGGTTCATGCTGAGGTCGGTGCCGGTATAGGCGACAACGGTGAACTGCATGATCTTGCCGACGGCCGGATCACCCGCGTAGGTGTTGTTGAGAATGTCCGCCAGCGGGATTTCGCGACTGGGCCGCGCGCCATTGACGTGCTCCAGCAGGTTGACAAGATAGAGCTTCTGCCCCACGCGGCCTGCGAAGTTCACGATGATGTCATAGCGCTCGGCAATCGCTTGCGAGGGAAGATCCTGGCTCTGCGCATTCGGGAAGGCCACCGCATGCTCCATGATGTTTCCATCATTGGCGATCATGTGGAACGGCACGCGCTGGCCCGTCTCCGTCACGAGTGCGAGCTTGAAGTAGCGCGACACCGATCCGTTCAGGATGCGGAAGCGATAGCG
>CAZYFM010000124.1:0-9454 GCA_964646885.1 uncultured Flavobacteriaceae bacterium | reverse complement strand
GGGAAATAAGATGAAATTCGGTGCGCACCGTCAATCTGAAGCTTGACGGATAGCTAATGTTGCGGGGTGATTCTCTCCCGGTGTTACCCGGGGGCTTCACGCTATCCATTGTGGCCGGGCCCGTGCAGACCACAACCGGGATGCTTAACAGGACGGCATTGCTTGAAGATGCGCTCTCGCGCTGACGGCCTGGTTCCTCAGCGGCGGAAGAGGCTTCGAACTTCCTCGTAGGAGCCGACTTCGAAGACCTTGCCTCCCCGAATGGCGTATTTCCATGCGAGCTGGCTCGTTGAAGCGAGATCTTCGGGGGTTGTCGCCAGCACTTCTGCGGGACTGGCGTCCGGCTGCAGCCCCGGACGGAACAGGACCTGTTGCATCGCTTCCCGGGGGACCTCATGGGTCTGGATCAGGCGCGAGATGGCGGCGAGGAACCCGTACTGCACGAAGCCGGAGCACACGAAGCGGTTGGGGGGACGGCGGCGCCAGAGCGCCTTGCGCATGTTCTCGGGCGAATTGCGATCCTTGCGTGAGCGTCTTGCCGTGAGGCGGCGGACAAAGCCCAGGATGGTCCAGTAATCGTAGTTCGCCTTGATGTAGTTCAGCATGTGGCCGCGAATGGAGCGCTGCACATCGACCGTCATCCAGGGCTGCTCGCAGCGCTTGATGGCGATGTCGTAGAACAGCGAGAGGTCGCGTGCGTAGTGCCTCATGTCGGTAATGTCGACGCCATCGATCGAGGCTTCGATGAGGAATGTCTTCTCAAACCCGTCCTCGGTGCTGGGGACGGAGAACACCAGCGCCGCATGGCTGAACTCCGAGCCTGTCCACCACCGCACGGCCCACGAGAAGACCGATGCACGGCCCTTCAGGAGAACGACGTCGCCGCGCTGCAGGTACTGGTGTGCGTGCAGGAGAAAGTGCCTGACCGGGACAGGAAACCTGGCCGGCGACACGCCATTGCCGTTTGCCTTCATTGCTTGCGCAGGAGATGTCGCCCGTAGCCAATCAGCAGGAGCGCAACGATGACCACGGGCGAGAGGAGGGCCACCCCCTCGATCATGTCGCCGATGGGCGGAAGCGACGACGTGAAAGTCTGCCGGAAGCCGATGGCGATCGTCACGAAGGCCACAAGTGCAATGAGGATGAGCGTGCCGATCGTGACCAGAAGCACTCCCCCCGTCGAGTTGCGCCGATTGCCTGTTTCAGTCATTTGCGGCCCCGGATGATGCGCCCAATCACCATGGCGAGGTAGCCGAGGCCAGCAGAAATGCCACCCACAAGCACGACGATGCCCAGGCTGCTGAAGAAGTCCTGCATGTTCGGGTCCTGGACCACGAACTGGCCGAGGACCCAGACGCTGCACAGGCCGGACAATGCGATCCAAAGGATGCCTGAACCGATCAGGGCATTGCCTATCAGTTGCCGGATCGGGTTCAGGGGCTCGTCAGTCATGCAGCAATCCTAGCACGATTCCGCGTGTCGGCGTCACTTGGGGGCTGCGGGTGTGCAGGCTTCGACAAGGCGGTGCCGCCTGCCGTTGAACTCGAACTCGGCCAATGAGGGAGGGGCGAGGCTGATGGCGGAGGTGGCGAAATCGAGTGGCTTCGAGGTGTCGCAATCCGACGTCGAGAACTTGCCGATCAGGGTCCACCGGGGTCCTTCGTTCTCCCGGTACACCTGGACTTCGTAGTTTGATACGCGCAGCAGGATCTCGGGACGCCCGTCGCGGTCGATGTCGTCCATGCGGGCCTGGCATCCGACGGGCGGGGCCGGATAGCGCACGCAGAGCTCGGGCGAGGCGGGGACGCCGGTCCAGTCCTGTTGCAGGAACGTCTCCGGAAGCACGGCACCCACAGGAAAGACCTTGATGCCCTTGCGCAGTTCTTCGGCTGTCATCCGGGGCTGGGCGGGAACTTCCTGCGTGAGCCGCCCCTTTCGCTGGCGCGCGGCTTCTGCGGCGGAGGCGATCGCGGGCGAGGCCTTGTCGGAGGCCAGAGCAGCCAGGGCCATCTCGCCATAGCGGCCAGCGTCGAACTTCAGGAAATCGAAGTCGAACTTGTCGAGCGTCGTGCGGCCTGACTTCAGGCGATTGACCTGGTCGGCGACAGACAGGCGAAAGGGATCGGCCAGGGGCGTAAGCAGGCCTGCGATGAGCGCCACCCAGGCCATCGCGGCGATGACGTTCGTGGCCTGTAGCGGGGCCATCCAGCGTCCAGGCCAGAGCGCCGCAATGGAATAGCCGGCAGCGTAGATGCCGCCTGCGCCTACGAAGGCGAGGGCGATGACACGTTCCGGGGTCAGGCCGTACTGCCCGACCCTCAGCCAGACGGAGTAGAACGCGATCAGCGCGACAGGGACCAGGGCAAGGCCCGCGAGGCGCGTTGCGAGTTTCAGGACCGGCCCGGGATGTCGCTCTTCGTCGCCATCCTGGTAGGCGGCATTGATGAGGATCACCAGGACGGCGCCCGCCGTGATGAGCAGGGGCGTGGCCTGGCCGGTGGCCCAGAGTGGTGTCAGGCCCGTGAAGGCAAGGGTAACGAGAAACGCGATGGCGAACAGCGTCATCAGCGGCAGGAGCCAGCTCAGCAGGATGAGCGCCATCGTGCGCGTGCCCGTGATGAGGCTGATGCGCACATCCGTGATGTGAACGGCCAGCGCGAACACGATGCAGGAGGCGAGGGACACGAAGGGAGCCCGCGAGATCAGGTCGCTGATGACCTTGATGTTGATGAGCTCGAACAGGTTGGCGCCAAGGAAGAGCAGCAGCCAGAACGCGCCCAGGAACGCGAGCGAGAGCGCAAGCTGCACGCCATTCTTCCAGGCGATGTCGAAGTAGCTCGCATAGTTGGCCAGCGGCCGGCCATCGGCGTCCGCAGCCGCGACCAGGTGGTGGCCGATGAACAGCAGTGCCGTCAGCGGCAGGGCGAGCCAGAGATGGTCCTGTCCGCCCTCAAGCGGCAGCCGCCAGGCTACATGGTAGCTTGTCGCCACGACCAGCCCGAGGATCGCGAGCGTCCAGATGAGCAGCGTGATCCTTCGCATCGCGCCGACGGAGGCGAGCAAGATGAAGGGTAGCAGGGCGGTGGACAGCCAGGCCGCGGTGAACATCCACGTCCTCGCGAATTCGTTCCGGTTCGCTTCCGCCATGTCGGTCAGGATGTAGAGCAGCGCGCCCTGCAGCACGCCGATGACAAGCCGGGTGGCCAGCGTGGTGTTTGATGCTTCGTGTTCGCCCGAGGCCATGGCCGTTGTCCCTTTTCCTTGCTGCTGACAGGCTAGCAGGTGCCGGACGTCGTTGCGTGTTGTCGGTTGTCACAGTTCGGCGCGGCCTGTGGCGAAATCGTGGCAGGGGCTCTGGCGGGGTGCGGCGATTTGTTCACTTTTTGTTTTCGGCGATTTCGGCAATATTCGGCGCTGTATCCGGCTGGCCTGCAGAAATGCGGCGCCGCCTGGGTCTCAGCGATTTTCCACCCATCTTCGGCCCGCGGCACCCTCACGGTAAAACGTGTTGTAGGTGTCGAACGGGTAGATGCGACCATCCGGCTCGACGAAATGGACGCAGGACCTCTTCACGGTTCCAATGTCGAAATTGAAGCGGTCCAGGAACTGGACGATCACGACGCGAAAGGTCTGCTCGTAGCCGACGTCCTGGGGCACGGCGGCCTCCGGAAGGCAGCAGAGCACTGCAGCAAGCTTGTCGGACGTGTCCGCGGCTGCCGTCGACAGCGACAGCAGGTCGAACATGCGGCGGCGCAATTCGGGATAGGCCTCGAACGTCACCGTGTTCGGCGCAGCCTCGACCAGCGCCTCGCGCGGGATGAGGGAGGTGATGGGCGCGACGTGCGTTCCGTTCCTCAGGCCGTATCCAATGCAGATCGAGTCCGGATTGCAGGGGAGCGGGATCATGTCGTCGAGCGAGAACACGCCTGACTTCGCCACCTCGCGCCGGATGTCGGACAGGAGCACGCGATGCGCCTTCGGGTCGAAGCCGTCATTGCGGCCTGCGTCCTGGATGGGCTGGATCGTGACGCCGCGCACGCATTTCCACTGAAGTGCGTGGCGGATGATGTCGGCGACTTCCATGTCGTTCACGCCGCGCTTGAGCGTGACGACGAGGGTTGTCGAGATGCCGTGCGCGTCGAGAGCCTCGAGCGCCTGCTGGCGGATGGTGCGCAGGTCGGCGCCGCGCAGGTCCATCAGCGCCTCGCGCCGGAGCGAGTCAAACTGAAGGTAGATTTCAAAACCTGGCTTGTATCGGGCGAGACGCTTGACGAAATCCGGTTCGCGCGCAATGCGCAGGCCGTTCGTGTTGACCATCAAGTGGCGGATGGGACGGCGTCGTGCGGCGTCGAGGATCTCGAAGAATTGCGGGTGCAGCGTCGGTTCGCCGCCCGAGATCTGCAGCAGGTCCGGTTCGCCTTCGCTCTCGACCAGCGCGTCGAGCATGCGTTCGATGGTGGGCAGGTCGCGATGGCCCGTGCGCCGGACGGATGAATCGGCGAAGCAGACCGGGCAGGAGAGATTGCACGCCTCGTTGATTTCGATCAGCGCGAGGCAGGAGTGCTGTTCGTGGTCCGGGCACAGACCGCAGTCATGCGGACAGCCGTGCTCCGTGCGAGTCTGCGGAGCGAGGGGGCGGTCACCGGGTTTCAGGTAATCCTTTGTCCGCTTCCAGTATGTGGCGTCCGTCGATACGAGCGTCTTCTGCACGCCGTGGTCGGGGCAACGCTTCTGGTAATGGACCTCTTCACCCTCGATCAGGACTTTCGCGGGCACGAGGCGCAGGCAGTCTTCGCACAGGCTGGTCGTCTGCGAGTGGAAGAGATAGGGCGCCGACTTGCGCACTGGCAGTACGGCGCCCAAGGGTTTTTCTTCAGCCTTCACTCGGCTTTCCCGCGCCTCATAAACATGGCTGCGGAACCAAGGGCGATGAATACGGCGAGGATTGCGATCCAGAAGGCTGCACCGATGCCACCCTCCTTTTCTTCCTCAGCTGCGGGCTGCGCGGGAGCGGTTTCAGCCGTCGTGACGGGCTCCGCCTCGGGCGCGGGAGCCGCTTCTTCCGGTGCGGCCGGCGTGGCTTCCGGCGCGGTGGCGGGAGCGGCCTCTGCCGGGACTTCGCCCGTCGCTGGTGCCGCTTCAGGCGCCGGTGCGGCGGGATCTGCAGGAGCTTCCTGCGGGGTTGGCGGTGGCGCGACATCGGCCCATGCGGGCAGGGCTGGCGTTGCAGCCAGTGCAGCGGTCATCGCAACCAGGAACTGGAATGTCGTCGGTTTCATGCTGGCTCTCCTTGAAGTCGCTGCAGGATGGCACAGGTGGCGGAAGGTCAGCAAACGGGTTGCAGTCTCATTTCGTCCTGGTCAGCATCAGGGTTCCATAGGCCACGAGCGCAATGCACAGCAGGTGGAAGTGATTCAGTGTCCCCAGCATCGGCGGGTACGGCTTCAGGAATTCCCAGACGAAGCGCTGCACGCCGTAGGCGATTGCCAACCAGTAGAAGCCGTCCTGCATGGCCCATCGTGCGCGCGTCTTAAGCCCCTGCAGGAACAGCAGGAGAAAGGCCATCATGGCGAAGGACTCGTAGACCTGGACCGGATGGCGGGCGATGCCGTCGCCGATCTCGACGGCCCATGGCAGGCTGCTCGGTGTCCCGAAGGTCTGGTCGCTCGGGCCTGCAAACAGGCATCCCCATCGTCCGACGGCCACACCCGCGGCGAAGGGGCCTACAAAAATGACGCCGGTCGAGATGCGAATGCCGCGCGCGAGCTTGTAGACTTCGACGGCAGCGATGCCACCTACCAGTGCGCCTGCGACCGAATGGGCAAGGGCGAACACGCCCTGGCTCCAGAATGTCAGCGAACCCGACAGGTAGGCGCCGATCACGGCGCCGACGGCCAGCGATACAAAGTATCCCCGGTCCGCCACGCGCGCGATGTTCGTGGTGACTTCCTTCAGTCGCCAGCGATAAAGGCTGACGCCGGTCACGGCTCCCGCGGTCCAGGCCAGTGCATCGAAGGCCAGATGGAGTGCGGGATCTGTCGGGACCTGGATCAAACGGGCTTGAGCGCTTCGTGGGGCAGTGGCGGCAGGAAGACCGTGACGGGATCGCCGGCGCTGACCACGCCGCCCGCCAGGACGATCGACATGATGCCGGCCTTGCGGATCACGCCCTGACCCGGAATGCGTTCGATGAAAGCTTCCATCAGACCGTCGCCGAAGGCGTCGATCTGCCGGCACGGGTTCCGGAGGCCAGTGACTTCAATCTCGGCGGTGTCACCGAGCCGGAGCCGGGTGCCACGCGGCAACGCGAGAAGGTCGATCCCGGAGGTCGTGACGTTTTCGCCGAGAAGGCCCGGGGTCACGACGTAGCCTTTCGCCGCGACCTCCTGCAGCATCTCGCTGTGGAGAAGATGGACCTGTCGGAGGTTGGGTGCCGTCGGGTCCTGCGCGACGCGGGAGCGATGCTTCACCGTGGTGCCTGCGTGCGCGTCGCCTTCGACGCCGATGCCTGCGATGAGCCTGATCGAGCCTGTGGCCGGCTTGGACATGGTGTGTCCGGGGCTCGCGCACACGGCGATGACCTTGGGTCCTGTCATGAGCCGGGCAGCCTGTGTCCTGCGGCGCGTCGTTCCCTGTCGGGTATGCGTTCCTTGCGCGCTTCGAGCTCCGACATCACCTGCGTCCTGACCTGCGGAGGAAGGCTCGACCAGCCTGCGATCTCGCGCATCGTGCGGCCACAACCCAGGCACCAACCTGTCGTAGCGTCAATGGCGCAGACCTTTACGCAGGGGCTCTCAACGGGTTCGACCATGATGCCGTTGTTAATCGACGGGTCGCCACGCCACAAGATGCAGTTTGAATCCTTTTCGCCGGAGGCTATCATCCGGCCCAAAGCCTGACTTTGCATAACCCAAGGAACGCCCCGCATGCATATTTCGTTCACCCCGGCCGACGAAGCCTTTCGTTCGGAGGTCCGCAAGTTCATTGCCGAAAACTACCCGAAGGAGTTGAAGGGCAGGTCGCGCGGCGAATTCTCGACGAAGGAAGATTTCCTCGCCTGGCACAAGATTCTCTACAAGAAGGGCTGGGTCGCCCCGTCCTGGCCGAAGCAGTATGGCGGCACCGGCTGGACCTCGACGCAGAAGTACATCTTCGGCGAGGAGTGCGCCGCCGCCGACACGCCAGCCACGCTGCCGTTCGGCCTCGCCATGGTGGGACCGGTCATCTACACCTTCGGCAACGAGGAACAGAAAGCCGAGCACCTTCCGAAGATCCTCTCGGGCGAGCGCTGGTGGTGCCAGGGCTACTCCGAGCCCGGTGCAGGTTCGGACCTCGCCTCGCTGAAGACGACGGCCGTGCGTGACGGCGACCACTATGTCGTCAATGGCCAGAAGACGTGGACAACGCTGGCGCAGTATGCGGATTGGATCTTCTGCCTCGTGCGAACCAATCCCGCCGCCAAGCAGCAGGAGGGCATCTCGTTCCTGCTCATCGACATGAAGACGCCCGGCGTCTCGGTTCGTCCCATCATCACGATGGACGGCGCGCATGAGATCAACGAGGTTTTCCTCGACAATGTCCGCGTGCCGGTGAAGAACCTGATCGGCAAGGAAAACGAGGGCTGGACCTACGCGAAGTTCCTGCTGGGCCACGAGCGCGCCGGCATTGCGGGCGTTGCACGCTCGAAGCGCGGCGTTGCGCGCCTTAAGCAGCTGGCGGGCGCCGAGCCCAATGGTTCGGGCGGAAAGCTGATCGAGGACCAGATGTTCGCCCGCGCGATCACGGAGCTCGAAGTGGACCTGCTCGCGCTTGAGTTCACCGAACTGCGGACGCTGGCCAACGAGTCGAAGGGTGGCCATGGTCCGGAAGCGTCGATCCTCAAGATCAAGGGCACGGACATCCAGCAGCGCCTGACGGAACTGACGATGGAAGCGGTCGCGTACTATGGCAACCCGTATCGTCCGTTTGCCCATGACAAGGCAACCAACGAGTATGTGCCGGGGCCGGAGTATTCCCACGGTGCCTCCCAGAACTACTTCCTCACACGCCGCACGTCGATCTATGGCGGTTCCAATGAAATCCAGCGGAACATCATCGCCAAGATGGTGCTCGGCCTCTGACCTGACATCCAAGAACGCAACATCGAAAGCCGGAAACCGACATGGATTTCTCATTTACCGAAGAACAGAACCTGCTGCGCAACAGCGTCCAGAAGTTCGTGCAGAACGACTATGGCTTTGACGCGCGCCGCGCGATCATCAAGAGCGAGACGGGCTGGAAGAAAGAGAACTGGGCGACCTTTGCCGAACTGGGCCTGCTGGCAGCGCCGTTCTCGGAAGACCACGGTGGCCTTGGCGGCGGCCCGATCGAAACGATGATCATCATGGAAGAATTCGGCCGCGGACTCGTGGTGGAGCCGTTTCTCGGCACGGTGGTCCTCGGTGGCGGCTTCCTGCGCCATGGCGGCAGCAAGGCCCAGCAGGAGCAGTACATTCCGCAGATCATCGAGGGCAAGCGCGTGCTCGCGTTCGCCTTCGCCGAACCGCAGGGTCGCTACAATCTTGCCGATCTCGCCGTCACCGCGAAGAAGAGTGGCGCCGGCTATACGCTGAACGGCCACAAGGCTGTCGTCATCGGCGCTCCCTGGGCAGACACGCTCATCGTCACCGCCCGCACGGCGGGTGGTCAGCGCGATGCGAAGGGTGTCTCCGTGTTCATCGTCGACAAGAAGGCCAAGGGCATTTCCTGCCGCGACTATCCCACCGTGGATGGCCTGCGCGCCTCGGAAATCACCTTCGAGAACGTTTCGGTCGGTGCCGACGCCGTCATTGGCCAGCTGGACAACGGGCTTCCGCTCGTCGAGCGCGTGGTGGATGAAGGGATCGCGGCGCTGTCGGCCGAAGCCATTGGCGCGATGAAGGTGCTGAACGACACCACCGTCGAGTACTGCAAGACCCGCAAGCAGTTCGGCGTTCCGATCGGCAAGTTCCAGGTGCTGCAGCACCGCATGGTCGACATGTTCATGAACTACGAGCAGTCCGTTTCGATCACCTACATGGTGACGCTGAAGCTGAACGAGAGCGACGAGGAGCGCCGCAAGGCGGCCTCGGCGGCGAAGGTGCAGATCGGCAAGGCCGGACGCTTCATCGGGCAGCAGGCCGTGCAGCTTCACGGCGGCATGGGCATGACGGACGAACTGACCGTCGGCCACTACTTCAAGCGCCTGACGATGATCGACACCATGTTCGGCAATGTTGACCATCACCTGAAGCGCTACTCCGAAGCGGCGTAGCCACCAAAGGCTGCGGTCATCGTGGTCAAAATTAAATGGGCACCGGTGGAGGTTCACCGGTGCCCTTTCTGATTCTGCAGATGACGAGGCTTTGGCTCAGCGGCTCGTTTGCATTGCCGCCAGGCGCAGAGGGGCTGGCTGCGGGGCGGTGACGCGTTCGCG
>CAZYFM010000123.1:2949-9624 GCA_964646885.1 uncultured Flavobacteriaceae bacterium | reverse complement strand
CGGTCAGGCGCTTGGCGTTGTAGACCTCGTCGATGTACTCGATGTACTCGCGGTTTTCAGCCTTCGAGCGCGCGTAGCAGATGTCGTAGATGTTGAACGACAGCGACTTCGTCAGGTTGTTGAACCCGTGAAGCTTGAGCTTCGGATTGCTGGTCGGCTTGACCTTCGCCACTGGCGTCACTCCCTCATATGCGGGGCGCATGGATACAGCCTCGGGGCCCTGCTTTCCAGCGTCGCGATTGTCGCTGACGGATGGTGAACGGGAAGAAACGGCGCAGTGGTAGGCATCTCCCCCAAAATCGCGGCAGCGACTTTGGGGGAGTGGGTCTCACGCAGTGAGAGCCGAGGGGGGCGGCGCAGGCGGTGGCAAGATTGTGGACATTTCCAGTAACGCCAACCTTCGTGGGGAGAGCTGCCCCCCTCGGGTCTCGCGTTGAGAGACCCACTCCCCCGAAGCGGGCTTCGGGGGAGACGCGGTGACCCTTACCGCTTTGCGGACTTATTCTGTCCCCGTTTTACTGATGTCTGAGCCCGGCGCCGCCTTGACCACCCCTTGACGACATACCAACCAGTTGGTATGTCGTCAAGCATGAGAAAGCCGGACGCCCGCACAAAACTCCTCGACGCCGCGATCGCCCTCGTGCGCGCGCAGGGGTACGCAGCCACGACGGTCGACGAACTGTGCCGCAAGGCAGGCGTCACCAAGGGTGCCTTCTTCCATCATTTCGAAAGCAAGGACGCGCTCGCAGTCTCCGCTGCAAACCACTGGAGCGAGACGACCAGCGGCCTGTTCGCCTCCGCGCCCTATCATGAGCACGAAGACGCGCTCGAGCGCGTCCTTGCCTATGTCGATTTTCGCCGGGAGCTGCTGCAGGGACTTCCCGCTGCGTTCACCTGCTATGCCGGGACGGCCGTGCAGGAAACCTTCGCGACCCACGACGACATTCGCAGCGCCTGCAAGGAAAGCATCTTCGGTCATGCCGAGACACTTGTGGCCGACATTGCGGAGGCGATGCGCCAGCACAAGGTCAAGGGCGACTGGACCGCACGGAGCCTTGCCCTTCATACGCAAGCTGTCCTGCAGGGCGCCTTCGTCCTGGCAAAGGCCTCGGGCAGCGCAGACATCGCGGTGGAGAGTGCCGATCACCTGCGCCGCTACATCGAACTGCTCTTCAATCGCAAAGCAACCGGATCCGCGCGCGCCAGGCGCGCCCGGCCACAACAACGGAGCCACAACGCATGAAATCGTTCCTTGCCGTATTCACGGGCAGCGTCAGTTCAACCAGCCAGGCTGCGTGGCAGGCACTCGACGAGGCTGCGCGCCAGAAGCGCATCGCGGACGGCATGGCCGCGTGGGGCGCCTGGATGGCGAAGCATCAGGCCAGCATCGCCGTCGAGGGCGGACCGCTTGGCAAGACGAAACTGGTCTCATCCGCCGGCATCGCCGACATCCGAAACAACATGTCGGGCTTTGTCGTCGTTCGCGCCGACTCACACGATGCTGCCGCCCGCATGTTCGAGGGACACCCTCACTTCACCATCTTTCCCGGCGATGGCGTCGAGATCATGGAATGCATGCCCATACCGGGCCGTTGAAAGAGCTGCTGGAAGGACCGCCGCCGATGACCATCACGATCACGGCATTCGAACGATCCCCTGACGGCGGCAGGGGACTGGCGCGCGACACACGGGTGCGTTGGGCGCTCGAGGAAGAGGGACTTGCCTATGACGTGCGACCGCTTTCATTCGAGGCATTGAAGCAGCCGCCACATCTGAGCATCCACCCCTTCGGGCAGATACCGACGCTTGAAGATGGCGATCTCGCCCTCTTCGAATCCGGTGCCATCGTCCTGCACATTGCTGAGACGGGTGAGGCGTTGCTGCCGACAGGCACCCACGAACGAAAGCGTGCGATCGCGTGGATGTTCGCGGCGCTCAACACGGTGGAACCGCCCATCCTCGACCTCATGGTCGCACGGCTTATCGAAGGTGACAGGCCCTGGGCCGCAGAGCGGCTGCCGCTGGTGCAGAACCGCATTCGCGACCGCCTTACGCAATTGTCCGCCCGCCTTGGCGACGCTGACTGGCTTGACGGCGCCTTCAGCGCCGGTGACCTGATGATGGTGTCGGTGCTGATACGCCTCAAGGCGTCCGGCCTGTTGAATGAATATCCGAACCTTGCTGCCTATGTCGCCCGCGGCGAGGCGCGCCCTGCCTACCAAAGAGCCTTTGCGGCCCAGCTTGCCGCATTCATGTCTGCATCAGCCTGAAGGAACCAGTGCAATGACCACGCCGAGAATTACCGTTGAGACGACCGTCGCAGCACCCATCGCGCAAGTCTGGCATGATTACCTGACGCCCGAAGACATCGTGCAGTGGAACGCCGCATCGGACGACTGGCACACGACGAAGGCGTCGGTCGACCTTCGCGTTGGCGGCGCTTTCTCGTCGCGCATGGAGGCAAAGGACGGCAGCTTCGGTTTTGACTTCGCGGGCACCTACACGAAGATCGTGGAGCACAGCCGTCTTGAATACGCCTTCGGTGACCGCCACGCCGAGGTCACGTTCATGCCCGGTCCCAAGGGCGTGACGGTCAGCGTGACCTTTGATGCGGAAAACCAGTTTCCCCTCGAGCAGCAACGCGGTGGCTGGCAGGCAATCCTCGATCGCTTTGCCCGGCATGTAGAACGCAAATGTGCAGGCGGTGCGTGAATGGAGAAGGCCTCATGTCCGCCAATACAATCTTTTTTCAACGCGCTGGATCGACGCCGCGGTGCTAGCGCGCCTTGATCAGTGACGAGGGCCAGCCGATGCGGACGAGAAGGCCATCCGGGCCGGCGATGCCGACTTCGTACATGCCCCACTCGCGGTGACGCAGTATCCCGCCGGGGCGAATGACGAGGTCGTCCACGCGCGCGGCGATCGCATCCACGTCCGGCGTACGGATGAAGACGCCAAAGGGGTTGTGCTCTTCCGGCACGCGCCAGGGCCCCTTGCCCGCCTGCGTCAGGTGCACCTCGCAACCCCATCCCGTCATGATGACGTACTGATCGTCGCCGCCGTCGCGCGAAAACCCAAGGCGCTCCCAGAACGGAATGGCGGCTCCAAGGTTGTTGCTCGGCACGATGGCGAAGGCGCCGACTGTTTCCGTATCAGACATGGAAGGCTCCTTTTCGGCGGTCGCGAACCCAGGTCGGCCACGCGCTTACTGTCGGTAGATGCCGTAGTATGGCGGCAGCATTACAGGCAAGGTGGCACTGCCCGTGGGTTCAAGCGTCAGCGCGCTGCCTCCCTCGCAGATCGCGGCTGCGATGTGAGCGCCGCCGACATCCTGCCGATCCGGACGGAATGGCCGTCGCCTGGGTTCCGTCGTGCCGCTTCGCGATGCAAATGAGACCTCCCAGAAGGCATTGACTGCCCGCTGCTTGCGATGAAGTGCAAAGGCGTCGATGGCCGGCCCCGTGGGCTGAGGCCTTCCGGTCTGGGCCGCGGACCAGGGCTTTCGCTCCCACGACCAGTCTATCGTTCCGTTCAGCACTGTCCTGATGCTGCTGTAGCGATCGATCCTTGCTTCATAAGTGATCGAATTGAACGTTGCACGCGCCGTGCCGCCGGGCTGGAAGGTCAGCGTGATACCACCCGATACAAGGGCGGCGTCTCCGATGGAATTCCACGGGGTCGCACGAAGCAGTTCCGTTCCCATGTGCCACGTTCCCAGCGGGCACTGACATGCCGTGACGGCGGCAGCAGCGGGTGCCGTCCGTTCAAACCGCAATTCCAGCGCATTTTCGCCGGCACCGGGGTTCGTTGCCGTGGCCGCAAGCAGCAGGACCGGGGAGCTCGCACACGCGTGAACGGTCACCGGCGGCCCCGACCAGCTACTGCCCCGTGCAGGGTCGTTGCGGGCTCGAAACTGGGCATTTCCATCCGCCGTGCCCTGCGTGATGCGCCAGTCCTGACCTCGCTCGAAACTGAAGCGCGCGGGCTGGATCACCCACGGCCTCACGCGCAAGGTGCGTGACCCTGGACTGGTAATGGCCACTGGTGCGCTTGTCGGCGGGCTAACCGAAAACGCATGACCGCCGGGACTTCGCAGATCGCGATCAAAGTACTTCAACGCGAAGTCCTGGAAAGCCTCATTGATGCCGGGTACACCCGCCACGGCAACCCTCTGGGCCTCCTCGCCCAACGCCTCGCTCATGCGCGTGATGAAACGTATGACGCCTTCCGGTCCCCCATGATGGGCTGCGTAATAGCTGAAGAAAACGATGTTGGCATGCGCCAGCCTCAACAGACCGCCGCGCCCAATCCCGGCGTCGAACAGGGATGCCCGATTGGAGGGCGGCGCATGCTCCGCATAGACCGCGTGCGAGAAGTACTCTGCGGTTCCTTCCATCCACCATTCCGCATTGCTGAAGATCGGGCCCTGCGATTTCCGGGGCCAGTTGATGTACTGGACGCAGTGAAAGAGTTCGTGCGCAACGGTCAACTGGATCTCGCGGCGGTTGTCCGGGGTGTTCGCCCGCCCCTCGAACATGCCATCCGCCAGCGCCACGACGCAGCGGTCGACAAAGAGCTTGGGTGCAGTCTCCCCCAACAGAAGGCCGCGGCCGTCGCGCGTGCGTCCCGAACCGAAGACGATTGTGGTGGAAGGCACATCCAGATGGCGGCCGTAGAACTCGACGGACCGTTCGACTGCATCCTCCGCGACCTCAAGATACCATCGCTCTCCTCTCAGGAGGAACCTCGACGCTTCGTAGATCCTGAAATTGCGCCTGTTGCCGCGCACGGCGATATCGAAGTCGCGTTTCTGGGTGCACTCGTCGTCAAACATACCTGCCGTGCCCGCTCCGGCGATCACAAGCAGGGACGCACATGTTTCTGCCCTGGCCGTCGGTGCGCAAATCACCATGATGGCCATGGTCAGGACAGCCAGCATTGCACGGCTCATCACTCGTCTCCTTGCGCTGGAATGAACGGTCCCGCTCCCCGTAACTGATGTTAGCGTGGACACGTGTGCCTGTCCAAATGGTCGCGGTGGGACAGGCTTGACCCCGCGGAATGTTCCACTTATGTTCTTTCCGTGTCTTCAGCCCCCTGGCTGACTGCTACTTGACAATTGAATGGACGACCGGCGGATTTGGGCCTAAAGCCCACGCGACCGCCTCGTGGGCTCCGCGCGAAAAGGAAATGCGGGGGTGTCGCCCGGATTGTGCGCTGGCCCTGCCGGCTTGAAGGGGCTCCGGCACATGCAGAAACAACGACGAAAGTGTCATCTTCAGGTGAAGAAAATGGCGCGAAAGGGCCGAAAATCGCATAGCGGGTCCGGGGGAAGTGTCATCTTTCTGCAGACGCGTCTTTCCAGGTGGCGCCTGCCCGATCGCCCCGCTTCAGAACTTCTCGGAGCGGATCACGCTGACGTCAGCGATCGAGATGACGAGGCGCCAGTGCTTGAGCAAGGGCTGGAGGCTGGCGATGACGGCGTCGAGGTTTTCAGCGCGCAGGATAGCGGTCACCATGACCATGCGTCCTGAGTCTGCGATTTCGTCACTGTGCCACTCGCCGTGCCAGCCGCGGCCCTTGATGCAGGGGACGACGGTGTAGCCGGTGACGCTGGCTGACGTCAGTGCCTCTTCGACGCGCGAGAGGACAGCTGTCTCCGTGAAGATGTCGATCCGCTTACGTGCGTGGGTCTGTACCATCGGGCACCTCAGGACAGGAACCTGGACGCCGCAAAGTAGTAGAGCGGCAGACCCAGGGACAGGTTGAAGGGAAACGTGACGGCAAGGGACAGCGTGACATAGATCGCGGGATTGGCCTGGGGCAGCGCGATGCGCATGGCCGCCGGGACCGCAATGTAGGAGGAGCTGGCGGCCAGCGTCATCAGAAGGGTCCCCGTGCCTACCGACAGGCCCAGCGCGAGCGAGATGACCAGTGCCAGCGTCGCCGAGAGCAGCGGCATGATCACGCCGAAGGCGACGAGCGACGGCGTCAGGAGGCGCGCAGAGGCAAGCCTTCGTCCCGCCAGCAGACCCATGTCGAGCATGAAGAGGCAGAGGATGCCCTTGAACGGCGCATCGACGAAGGCTGCGACCGCCTGCATGCCGGGCTCACCCGACACGAAGCCGATCAGGAAGGCGCCCATGAGCAGGACGACGCTGCCATTCAGCATCACCTCGTGCATCAGGTCCTTCGAGAAGGCGGCCTTTTCCTCGCCCTTCAGGCCGCGATTGGCGAGCCACAGGCCGACCACGATGGCCGGCGTTTCCATGATGGCCGTCACCGCGATCATGTAGCCGTCATAGGCGACGCCCAGCAGGCCAAGCAGCGAGGTGCCGGCGACGAAGGTCACGATGCTCACCGAGCCATAATGCGCGGCCACCGCCGCTGCGTTGACCGTATCGAGCATCCGCGTGCGCGTGAGTACCTGGTGCGCGATGATCGGGATCAGGACCCCGAGCAGGATGCCGGCCCCGGCGGTGACCAGGAACTCGGGCGTGATGCCGTTGCGCGCGACCGCGACGCCGCCCTTGAAGCCAATCGCCAGCATCAGGTAGATCGTCAGGCCCTTGGCGAAGGCTTCGGGGACACTGAGGTCCGAGCGCACCAGCGCGGCCACGAGGCCCAGCACGAAGAACAGGACGATCGGTGAGGCGAGGTTTGCGCCTGCCAGCG
>CAZYFM010000123.1:0-2849 GCA_964646885.1 uncultured Flavobacteriaceae bacterium | reverse complement strand
TAGCGCTTCGAGAACTGGAAGCTGCGGCGGGCCTTGGCCTTGCCGAACTTCTTGCGTTCCACCATGCGGCTGTCGCGCGTCATGAAGCCGTGCTTCTTGAGGACCGGCTTGAGCTCGGGCTCGTACACGACGAGGGCGCGGGCGATGCCGTGGCGGACCGCACCGGCCTGGCCGGAGAGACCACCGCCGACCACCGTGGCGACGACGTCAAACTGCGTTTCGCGGCCCGAGACGACGAGCGGCTGGCGCAGGATCATGCGCAGCACGGGACGCGCGAAGTACACCGACTCCTCGCGGCTGTTGATCGTCACCTTGCCGGAGCCCGGCTTCACCCACACGCGGGCGATCGCGTTCTTGCGGCGGCCGGTGGCGTAGGCGCGGCCCTGCGCATCGCGCTTGCGGACCTGGTCGGAGGACTGCTTGGCGTCCTGGGTCGGACGCTTGATCAGCGTCGACTTCACTTCACTGAATGAGCGAACTTCTTCGGCCATGGGTTAGCGCCTTGTGTTCTTTGGATTCATGGACTTGACGTCCAGCGTCTTGGGCTGCTGGGCTTCCTGCTTGTGGGCAGGGCCGGCATAGACAAACAGGTGGCTGAGCTGGCGACGGCCGAGAGGACCGCGCGGGAGCATGCGCTCCACGGCCTTCTGCACGACGCGCTCCGGGTGCTTGCCCGTGAGGATCTTGCCAACGTGGCGATCCTTGATGCCGCCGGGATAGCCCGTGTGGTAGTGGAACACCTTGTCCTGCATCTTGTTGCCCGTGAGGACAACCTTGTCCGCGTTGATCACGATGACATTGTCACCGCAATCCATGTGCGGGGTGTAGGACGGCTTGTGCTTGCCGCGCAGGCGGGTCGCGATGATCGAAGCCAGGCGACCGACGACGAGACCTTCGCCATCGATCAGTACCCAGTCCTTCTTGATCTCGGACGCCTTGGCCGAATAGGTCGACATGGACGTTTGTGTTCCGGTTTGCTGGTCTGAAAGAAGGCGCGGGGATAAAGGGGCCCCGCTGCATTGTCAATGCATGGAGTGCCGAAATGCGGCGAAATTGCACGGAAAATCGGGTGTGGTAACATAATACCACAAAATCCGGACCCTCGTCGCCTTTCCGGCAGCCTGTGCTAGTTTCGAGGCCGAACCGGAGACTCCCGCCCATGTCCCACGCCCCGGACGCCGCCGTGATCGCCAGCCAGGACGGCCCTGTGTGCACCCTGACGCTCAACCGGCCTCAGGCCCGCAACGCGCTGTCGGAGGGGCTGCTCGCGGAGCTGCAGGCAGGCCTCGACCGGGCCGCCGCGGACCCCGCCACGCGCGTCGTGGTGATTGCCGCCAACGGACCGGCCTTCTCGGCCGGCCACGACCTGAAGGAAATGACCCCGCACTGGAAGGACAATGACGGCGGGCGGGCCTATTTCAATGCGCTGCTGAAGCAGTGTGCCGGCGTCATGCAGACCATCGTGCGGCTGCCGAAACCCGTCATCGCGCAGGTGCATGGCATCGCGACCGCGGCGGGCTGCCAGCTGGTGGCGAGCTGCGACCTTGCCATCGCGGCCGAGGGCACGCGCTTTGCGACGCCCGGCGTGAACATCGGGCTTTTCTGCTCGACGCCGATGGTGGCGCTGTCGCGAAACGTGTCGCGCAAGCACGCGATGGAGATGCTCCTGACTGGGGACATGATCAGCGCCGCGCGTGCAGCCGAAATCGGGCTCATCAACCGCGTGGTGCCGCATGAGACCCTGGCCGAGACAGTCCGCAGCCTCGCGCACCACATTGCCGCGAAGTCCTCGGTGTCGATCCGTTTCGGGAAAGAGGCGTTCTACCGGCAGCTCGAGATGGGCCTGCCGGAGGCCTATGCCTTTGCGAGCGAGGTGATGACGCGCAACATGCTCGAGGCCGAGGCGCATGAAGGCATCTCGGCCTTCATCGACAAGCGGCCGCCGGACTGGAAGCAGCCCGGCTAGGCGCTGTTCTTCGCGATCATCGCGCGGACGACCGGATAGATCTCGTTTTCCCAGCGCTTGCCGCCAAACAGGCCATAATGGCCGGCGCCCGGCTGGATGTGATGATGGCGCAGGGAGGCGTCGAGCTTCGTGCAGAGGTCATGCGCGGCGGCGGTCTGGCCGAGTCCGCAAATGTCGTCACGCTCGCCCTCCACGGTCAGCAGTGCCGTGCGGCGGATCTTCGACGGGTCGACGGTCTCGCCGTGATGGGTGAGCTCGCCCTTGGCCAGAAGAGCCTCCTGGAACACCATGCGGACGGTCTCGATGTAGAACTCGGCCGGCAGGTCGAGGACCGAGAAGTACTCGTCGTAGAACTCGATGATCGGCTCGGCGGCCTTCCAGTCATGCTCGGCGAGGTGCTTGTAGAGCATGCGGTGTGACTTGAGATGGCGCTGCATGTTCATGCGCATGAAGGCCGTCAGCTGGACGAAGCCCGGATAGACCTTGCGGCCGGCGCCCTTGTAGCGGGCGGGCACTTCCGAGATCAGGTTCTTCTCGAACCAGGAGATCGGCTTCTGGAAGGCAAGTTCATTGACCTGCGTGGGCGAGCGGCGGACGTCGATTGGTCCGCCCATCAGCGTCATGGAACGCGGCTGGCAGGGATGATCCTGCGCCGCCATGAGCGCGACCGCGGCCAGGACCTGGACGCAGGGCTGGCAGACGGCAACGACATGGGCGCCGGGACCCAGGTATTCGAGGAATGCGATGACCGTGTCGATGTAATCGCCGAAGCCGAACTGGCCTCCCGACAGCGGGACGTCGCGCGCGTTGTGCCAGTCGGTGATGTACACGTCATGGTCCTGGAGCAGCGTGCGCACGGTGTAGCGCAGCAGCGTGGAGAAAT
>CAZYFM010000122.1:0-9733 GCA_964646885.1 uncultured Flavobacteriaceae bacterium | reverse complement strand
GTTCCTGTATGAGAATGGCGAGTTCTTTTTCATCGAAATGAACACCCGCCTGCAGGTGGAGCACCCTGTCACGGAGATGATCACGGGCCTCGACCTGGTCCGAGAGCAGTTGCGCGTGGCGCATGGCGGCCTGATCAACTTCAACCAGAGCGACATCACGTTCTCGGGCCACGCCATTGAGTGCCGCATCAATGCGGAGAACGCACGCACCTTCAGACCATCGCCTGGCCTCATCAAGGACTTCCACGTTCCGGGCGGACTGGGCGTGCGCGTGGATTCAGCGGCCTATTCGGGCTACCGCATCCCGCCGCACTATGACAGCCTCATCGGGAAGCTGATCGTGCATGGCAAGAACCGGACCGAGTGCCTCATGCGCCTGCGGCGCAGCCTCTCCGAGTTCGTCATCGACGGCATCGAGACGACCATTCCGCTCTTCCAGTCGCTGGTGAACGAGAAGGACATCATCGATGGTGACTACTCCATCCACTGGCTGGAGAAGTACCTGAAGCGGCAGCAAGAGCAGAGCTGACGCCCCTTGGAGCGGGACAGCTCACTCATCATCCCGTCCGACATCCTGCTGGCCGCGTATCGGCGCGGCCATTTTCCAATGGCCGAAAGCCGTGATGACGAGGATGTCTTCTGGCTGGATCCGCAGCTGAGGGGCATCATCCCGCTCGACGGGTTCCATGTTCCCCGACGGCTTGCGCGCACGATGCGCAGCAGCACCTACACAATCGGCGTCGACCGTGCTTTCGAACGCGTGATCGCCCTGTGTGCGGAAGAGTCTGCCGTGCGATCAAATACCTGGATCAATCCCGTCATCGAGAACTCCTACATCCAGCTCTTTCGCGAAGGGTACGCACACAGCGTGGAAGTATGGGACAGCGACGAGCTTGTTGGCGGGCTGTATGGCGTCTCCACGGGCGCGGCGTTCTTCGGCGAAAGCATGTTCAGCCGTCGCACCGATGTCAGCAAGATGGCGCTTGTTCACCTCGTGGCGCGCCTGCGCGCGGGTGGCTACAGGCTGCTGGACACCCAGTTCATCACACAGCACCTGACGCAGTTTGGTGCGCGCGAAATTCCACGCGCGGCCTACAAGAAGCTGTTGCGCGAAGCGATTGCGGCCGACGGAAACTTCTACGAGTTGGGCGGAACCGGCGCCGTATTGGCGGCGGGTGCCGTCTTGCAGCTGACGACCCAGACGTCATAGACGGGATGCTCGAGCGCGTTCAGCGCGGGGCTCGATGCAAACATCCAGCCGGAGAACAGCTTTTGCGTGGTGCCGTCGGGCTTGCGTTCCTGGATTTCCAGGAATGCGGCCGACTCCGGCGGCTCCTCCGGCGGGCGCGTCTTGCAGGCATACGCCGTGATGATCAGCGTATTGTAGAACACCTTCTGCTTGAGGTTCGCCTCAAACTTGGCAGTGCGGGCCGCCACCTTGTCGATCCCGCCGAGGACCACGCCCAGTGCCTGGGGAGCCGCACCCGTCGTCGGGGCCGGCACGACTTCCGGCGGCGGCGGTGGCGTCACAGGCGCCTCGACCGGCGGCTGCGTCGGGAATTCGGACGGAGGAACACCCGGGTCGGCCGGAAGGTCACTTTCAGCGGGAGCGGGTTCGGCGGGCTGCGGCAGCGGCGTTTCAACGGGCGGCTGGATGTCAGGCTGGGCCGACAGCGGGCCGACGAGCCACGCGATCGACATCACGGCCCCGGCCGTTGCCATCAGAACTGTCTTGCGCATCACCACACCACCACTCTTGGGTATTCTTGTTTCTGTCTTCAGATCAGGGCGTCGCCGGATCGGCTGCCGGCGGTGCGCTGGATGCGGGCGCCGGCGTTTCCGGCTTGGATTCGCCGCCCGACATCGACTTCACGAACAGGGTGATCAGGTCCACCGAACCCTGCGTGATCTCGAACTCTGCACCCGGCTTCATGTTTGTCTCGCTGGCGCCCGGCATGACGGCCAGGAAGGAGCCGCCCAGCAGCCCTTCGCTTGCGACCTTCACCGACGAGTCGTCCGGAATGGGAACGTCGTTGCGGATGCTCATCCTGACGACGGCGCGATAGGATTTCGCATCCAGTTCCTGGGACGTGACGGTTCCGATCTTGATGCCGGACAGGCGGACATCCGTGCCGACATTGATGCCGTCAATGCGCTCGAACTTCGCGACAAGCTGGTAGCCCTGCACGGAGCCGGCTTCGGTGGAGCTCCAGCCGTAATAGAAAAAGAGTCCCGCGAGCACGACGACCGCAGCACCAATCAAAGTCTCGACAAATCCGTTTTGCATGAACGCCCCTTACTTTGGCTGCCAGGCTTCGTAGTCACCGGTCGCATGCGGGCGCGCCCCGCCTGCGAGAAGGCTGCCGGCCGGCTTGTGCGCCAGCGGCGTGCCCGTGAGATTGGGACGGTGCTCCTGCTCCCACGACTTCACTTTTGGCGGCTCGACCGTCGGCGGATTGGGAACCGTGTGGTGCAGCCAGCCATGCCACTCGGCCGGTACCAGAGAGGCTTCGGCCACGTTCTTGTAGAGCACCCAGCGGCGCTTTCCGTCCGCGGTCTGGTAGTAGGCGTTTCCGAACACATCCTCGCCCACGAGGCGCCCATTGCGCTTCGTGTAGATCCAGGTTCCGAGGGTGTGGCCGTTCCACCAGGTCAGAAGCCAGTTCAGGAACTTGAACATTGGAATCCTTGAGTCAATTTCGGCCGGACTATTGCCCGACTGCTGCCGGTCGTAAAGCGTTGCCGTTGTCCCGTCGCCAAAAGCGTTAGCTACGGCGAGGGGGAAAGGGTCTCAGGCCGCAGGCCGGAGCGTATTATCCCCTACTGGTTGCATGTTCAAATGGGATTTACCAGTAGTTGTGCCTGGCAATCCCAGTCCACTGCTCTTCTGCGCCTTGGGCATCACGCGAATTTCCAGCCTGTCGCCGCCCTTCAGCCAGGTCCTGGCGGCCTCAATGAGCTCCTCGCGGGTCACGGCCTGGACTTGCGTGATCTGGCTCCTGATCGCCTCGAGGCCCCGCGGCTCGCTCTGGAGGTCGACGACGGCACCGGCCCAGAACCCGTTGCCAAGGCGCCCCTTCTCCAGGGACTTCACGATGGGGGTGCGGGCGCGCTCGACCGTGTCGTCGGTCAGCTTGCCCGAGACGATCTCGTTCACCACCTCGTCGACCGTGCGGTAGAAATTCTCGACGAGTTCCGGTCGCGTTTCAGACGAGGCGCTGATGAAGCCGAAGCCCGGAAAGCTGCTCGAGAAGCTTGAACCCGCCGACGGCGAATAGGTGGCGCCCTGGGCCTCGCGGAATTCTTCCGTGAGGCGAACCTTGATCACTTCGCGCAGGAGCGACAGCGTGCGTGCGCGCTTCATGTCCGAGTAGAAGTCCGGCCCGCGCCAGGCCAGGTATGCCACGGCCTGATCGGCAGATCCCTCATGCGTGAAGCTGAACTTTCCGCCGCCTTTCGGAAAGCGGATGTCGCGGGCGCCGGCCGGTTCGGCAAGCCGGTCAGGGCGCGCGGCAAACGCACCGAACGTCTCGGCCACGACCCGGATCGCCTCTTCCTCGGAGATGTCTCCCACGATCCCGATTTCGAGCGGCGCGGAAGCGAGCGCCGGCGACATCACCGCCTCGATGTCCTTCATCGAAATGGACTGCAACTGCCGGAAGGTCGGGAACGTCCATCGCGGATCGCCGGAGCGCATCAGGCCAGACAGTTCGCGCGACAGCACGCGGCCGGGACTCGAGGCGAACTGCTTGATGTCGGCCTCTGCCGACGCGAGCTGACGCTCCAGGCCCTGCGGGCGATAGGCCGGATCCTTGGCAAAGGCTGCGAAGAGCTGCATCTGGAGCAACAGGTCGCGCTGGTTGGTCCTCGAGTAGAACTCGAAGGCGTCGTCATCCAGCGACGCGCCCATGGAAACGATCTTGCCGGCGAGTGCTTCCTCGAGCTCGTCCGTCGTCAGCTTGTTCAGGCCGCCTTCCGTAAACGAGAATGGCAGCAGCCAGTACATGCCCACGCGGTTCTTCGGCAGGGTCACGAAGCCACCGCCGAAGCGCACGTTCACCGAGATCGTGTCCTTGTCGAAATCGGTGCGCTTGAAGTTCAGCTTCACGCCATTTGAAAAACGGATCAGAGAAATGCCAAGGTCATCGATGACCTTGCGCTCGGCCACCTTGCCGGTGTCCCCGAAGCGCGAATAGGGAAACTCCTTCGCCGTGCGCGCTGCCAGCGATGCGACCTTCACTTCCGTGCTGCCCGTGTAGGCTTGCGCCAGGGCATTGGCGCCTCCGGCAACGGGTTCTGATGTCGACAGGACGATGACCGGCCCCTGCCCGCCGACGATTTCCTTCAGCCCCGCCAGGACCGTCTCGGGCGTCAGCGTGGGCGCGTATTTCTCGAAGATCGCGAGATCGTCCGCCGGATGCGTGCTGACCGTCCGGCTTTCAAACGACGAGATGATGCCGCCGGCCAGCGCGCTGGTCTGCCGCGTCGAAGCCGAACCCGCAGCATCCTCGAGCGATGACCGCCACTCCTTCAGCTCGCGCTGGATTTCGGCCGCGGTGAAGCCGTGCTCAAGCGCGCGCCTGACTTCCTGCTCTGCCGCGGGAACTGCCGTCTTCCAGGTGCCCGGCTTCGAGGACACGGAAATCGAGAAGGAGTTCGAAACGCCCCGCTCCTCGTAGTATCCAGCAGACGCCGAGATGAACGGCGGATTGCTGCCCCGGGCGATACGCTCCAGGCGTCGGTTGATGATGGTCGTTGCCATCCACCAGCGGGAGTCCCTGATCCGCCCCTCCAGCGTGTCCGCGTCGCGATTGCCGGGCCTGAACCAGTTCAGGCTGGTGTCTTCGGGAAGGTTCTTCTCCACCACGACGAGCGGCGTCAGTCCCCGCTGGGCGGGTACGCCCAGGTCCGGGTCGGGCTGGTCACTCCCCACGCCCTTCCAGTCCGAGAACTTCCTGCGGACCAACTCCTCCATCGCAACGGGATCCATGTCCCCGGTCACGACCAGGAGGGCCCGCTCCGGACGATAGTTGCGGTAGTAGTACTCGGCGATCTGCTCGCGCGTTGCCGACTGGATTGTTTCCTTCAGACCGATGGGAAGGCGCTCGGCCTGGTGCTGGCCCTGGTACCAGAGCTTCCAGCGCGCCTCGAAGGCCCGGTACTCCGGGGTATTGCGCGTGCGCTGTTCGGACAGGACGACGCCTTTTTCCCGATCAATGGCTTTCTGGTCGAGCAGGAGGTTCCCCGCGATCTCCCTGAACAGCATCAGCGAGGTGTCGACCAGGTCGGCGTCGTTTTTCGGCAACTCCAGAAGATAGGTCGTGTCGGTCGCCGACGTCGAAGCGTTGGTATGCGCACCGAAGGCCAGGCCCTTGCGCTGGAGAAGCTTCACGAACTCGCCTTCCGGCACGTTCTTCGAACCGTTGAACGCCATGTGCTCGAGGAAGTGCGCGAGGCCGCGCTGTTCATCGGTTTCCTGCAGGGCGCCGGCGGCGATGCGGAAGCGAAGGGAAATGGCACCCGCCGGCTGGACGTTGCGCATCAGCGCATAGCGCATGCCGTTGGGAAGCACACCGTAGCGAATGCCTGCTTCCGGCTTGAGGTCGCTGACTTCGTGCGGCCAGTATGCATAGTCCGGCTGCAGCACCCGCGAAGCCGTTGTCGCCTGCGAACCAGCCGGCTGGCTGACGCAGGACAGGAGGGATGCCGAGAGAAAGATGCTGAGAAGCACCAACGCAGAATGAAGGCGATTTTTCACGGCGACCCTTCCTGAGTGCTGCATGCCCCTCGGGCTTCAGTTGAACATGATGACGGAGCGCGCCAGCTCTCCGCGCTTGAGCTCCTCGAGCCCTTCGTTGACCTGCTCGAGCTTGATCCGGCGCGAGATCATCTGGTCGAGCTTGAGCTTGCCGGCCATGTAGAAGTCCACCAGGCGCGGCATGTCGACCGGGAAGCGGTTCGACCCCATGAGCGATCCCTGGATTTTCTTCTCGCCCAGGAAATCCGCGCCGTGGAGCTCGATGTTCACCCCCACGGGGATCATGCCGATGATGTTGGCCGTGCCGCCGCGCGTCAGCATCCTGAAAGACTGTTCGGCCGTCTGCTTGAGGCCGATGGCTTCAAAGGCGTGGTGCACGCCCCCATTCGTCAGGTCCATCACCTGCTTGACCGGGTCGCCGTCTTTCGGATTGACCACGTCCGTGGCGCCAAACTCCTTCGCGAGGTTGAGCTTCGAGCCCTGCATGTCGACGGCGATGATGCGTCCCGCACCTGCGATGGCCGCGCCGTTGATGCAGGCAAGACCCACGCCGCCGCAACCGATGACCGCGACCGTTTCACCGGGGCGGACCTTGCTTGTGTGCATGACGGCGCCAACGCCGGTCATCACGGAGCATCCGATCAGCGCAGCGCGATCAAGCGGCATGTCCTTGCGGATCTTCACGCAGGCATGTTCGTGGATGAGCATCTGCTCGGCGAACGAGGACAGGTTCAGGAACTGGTTCATGCTGCCTGCCGTCGCGGTGATGCGCGGCGCGTCGCCCTTCTGGCGCTTCGTATCCGGGCTGACGCAGCGGGACATGAAGCCGGTCAGGCAGTGCTCGCAATGGCCGCAGAATGCCGAAAGACAGGTGATCACGTGATCCCCGGGCTGGACCGTACGGACTTCGGATCCCACCTGCTCGACAATTCCCGCCGACTCGTGACCCAGCACCGCCGGCAACGGATAGGGATAGTGGCCATCGACGAAATGCAGGTCCGAATGGCAGATGCCGGCGGCAGCCGTCCGGATGAGTACCTCGTGCGGGCCCGGCTTGTTGATCTGGACATCCTCGATCACGAGCGGCTTCTTCACTTCCCGCAGTACGGCGGCTTTCATGGCGTTTGCTCCTGGGATTTCGGTTCTGGTTGCAGTTACGTTAGCGTGCGCCGACGGCACGTGTCACGCCCGATTAGAGTGTCGGTCGCCTTGCAAATCCCGGCTCCGGCGCGGTCTTTTCGTTCTGGATGTCGATGTTGGAAACCCTGGCGGCCTCCGGCCCCATCGTGCAGGCGCCAAGCATGTCCTGGACGGCGCGGTCCGGGCCCGAAATCATCAGTTCGACAGTGCCGTCGCTACGGTTCCGGACCCAGCCGTGGAGGCCTCTGGACCGAGCCTCGACAATGGCCCAGTCGCGATAGCCTACGCCCTGGACCTGTCCGGAAATGCGAAGCCTGAAGGTGGTGATGTCGCTCATGGTTCCAATGTGCAGCCGTAGGAGGAAGAGTAAACCGCGCGGCGGTGGAGCAGGCCCATGACGGATGCAGTTGCGGCCTTGCCCGCCTCATCGATCCTGACGTCGATCCCCTCAAATCCCGGCGGATCATCGGACCGGCACGCCGCGAGGGTTCTTTGTTCAACGAACACGCACGAGCAGGTTACCTTCGCCATGGCTGCCGCGCCGACCGCTGCCGCATCCACCGTGTTCCAGCCGAGATACAGGAGGATCGCGGCTACGCCCGCTGCCAGTCCCAGTGCCAGATTTCGCCTGCTCATCGTCACGCTCCGTCCGTGGTATAGTCAGGCCTGAGGGGACACTTCAATGCCAACATTTCCCAGGGTCGCCGCGATATTGCTGGCATGCGGCCATTTTCTGACACTTGCGGCACATGCGGACGCGCTTGTGCCCTTTCCGCCTCAGCCGCCGGGCGTGCCATTTCCCGTGCCTGAATGGAGCGAAGCGGTCCCCGGGGACCCATCGCGCGAGAGGCTCAGGGCTGTGGCGGCGCGTTCGCTTGATAATCCGGCGGAGACGGCCCTTGCTCGTACACGGGCCCTCGTCGTGGTGCATGGAGGCCGGCTTGTCCTGGAGTGGTACGCTTCGGGCATCTCGGAACGCACGCGCCTGCAATCCTGGTCCATGGCCAAGAGCATGCTGCACGCGGCGCTTGGCATTGCGATGGCTGACAGGCGTTTGGCCGCCGGTGACGCAGCCAACGTCCCGGAGTGGCGTGGACATGACGATCCGCGCGCACGCATCACGCTGCTGCAGCTGGCGCAAATGACGGACGGCCTGCGCTTCGACGAAGACTATGCCAATCCCCAATCCCACGTCATGCAGATGCTGTTTGGTGCAGGACGTGGCGATGTCGGCGCGTCGGCAGCGCGTGCCTCTCTCGCGCATATGCCAGGGACACGATGGTCCTACTCCAGCGGCTCCGCCAACCTGCTTTCGCGCAAGTTGAGGGATGCGCTCGGCGGGCGCGAGGCCTACGCCGCGTTCCTGCGCGGTCGCCTCTTTGCCCGGATCGGCATGAACAGTGCCGTCGCCGAGTTTGATGCCGCGGGCACCTGGATCGGAAGCTCGTATGTTCACGCCACGGCGCGCGACTACGCCCGGTTCGGTCTCCTGTACCTGCGAGGAGGAGAGTGGAACGGCGAACAGGTAGTGCCGCGCGCATGGGTCGAGCGCGCGAGGACGCCCACCATGGCGTCGAGGGGCGAGTATGGTGCCCTATTCTGGCTGAACGCGCGGGACCCGGACACCGGAAAGCCCGCCATTTCCGAAAAGCTGCCGGACGACCTGTTCCTCGCCCGCGGGTTTGGCGGGCAGATCATTGCGATCATCCCGTCACAGGATGTCGTGCTCGTGATGCTCAACGTGAACTATAGCGACGATGTCACGGCCATCGTTGACCTGGTGGCCAGGCTGCTCAACGCGTTGCCGCGCCCCTCGCACTGAAGGGCACGGCCAGGGGCGCTTACTCGAACTCGAGGATCACCGCATCGACGGGCAAGCTGTCTCCCGGCTTCGCCGCGACGCGCTTGACGACGCCGTCACGCTCGGCCCGGAGCACGTTCTCCATCTTCATGGCTTCCACGATGGCGAGGGTTTCACCCGCCTTCACTTCCTGACCCACCTGGGCGTTGATGGAGATCACCAACCCCGGCATTGGACAGAGCAACTGCTTCGACGTGTCTGCCGCCGGCTTCTCGAGCATGTAGGACGACAGCGCGGCGATACGTGGCCTGCGCACGCTGATATTGGCCGTCGCGCCGCGATGCATCAGGCAATAGAGGTCCGACTTGCGCGTGACCTGCATGGCCACGGCCTGTCCCGCCACCTCGCCGACGAACACCGGATCGCCCGGCTTCCACGCGCTCTCGACTTCCACCATCCGGGTGGACTTGCCATCGCCCAGTCGGACCGCCACGACGTCCTTGCCTTCGGTCATGGTCCGCACGGGAAGCGTGTCGACATTGTTGATGCCGACGGTCCACTCCTTGGGCACCGTGCCGCTGCCGTTCAGTTGCCCGCTGATCTTGCGGCGACGTTCTTCCTCGCGCAGCTGCATGAACACGGCCACCGAGGCCATGCGGTCCTTCAGGTCCGGCGTCAGGTCTGCACCTTCGAACCCTCCCTTGAACTCTTCCGCGATGAAATTCGTCGAGAGGCGGCCGGCGCGGAAGCGCGGGTGCATCATCACGGCCTGCAGGAAGGCAATGTTGTGACGGATGCCATCGATGTGGAAATGGTCCAGCGCATCGGCCATGAGGTCCGTTGCCTGCTCGCGCGTGGCGGCGTGCGTGCAGAGCTTGGCGATCATCGGATCGTAATAGATCGAAATCTCGCCACCCTCGAAGACACCCGTGTCATTGCGGACCGTCGTGCCGTTCGCCGTGGTTTCGGCCGGCGGACGGTAGCGCACCAGTCGTCCGGTGGACGGCAGGAAGTTGCGGTACGGGTCTTCTGCG
>CAZYFM010000121.1:5558-9860 GCA_964646885.1 uncultured Flavobacteriaceae bacterium | reverse complement strand
TGTCGCGGATCGTTGTGATCCCCCGCGGCATCGACATCGCGGCCTTCACGCCGGAAAGCGTCACTCCGGACCGCGTCGCTGACATTCGCAGGCAATGGGGATTGAAGGCGGGCAAGCCCGTGATCCTGCTTCCGGGCCGGCTGACGAGGTGGAAGGGGCAGCTCGACTTCGTGGAAGCCCTGGCGCGCCTGCCCGGGCAGGAGTTCGAAGCCGTGCTGGCCGGAGATCCGCAGGAGCGCGAGGGATACCTGGCCGAACTTCGGCAGGCGATCGACCGTGTGAAGCTGACCCAGAAGGTCCGGATACCAGGTCACTGCAGCGACATGCCCGCAGCGTTGCTGGCTGCTGACGTCGTCGTGGCTCCATCAATCGAGCCGGAAGCCTTTGGTCGTGTGGCGGTCGAGGCCCAGGCCATGGGGCGCCCGCTCGTGGCATCGCGCCTTGGCGCACAGACCGAAACGGTGGTTGACGGCCAGACAGGCTTCCTTTTCGAGCCTGGCAGCGTGACCGATATGGCTAACCAGATCTCGAGAGCCCTCGCGCTCAGCGCGGAAGAGAAGGCGACAATGGCGAGAAACCAGCGCCAGCGCGTGCTGAGCAGCTACACGGTGGATACGATGTGCAACGCCACGCTGCGCGTTTACCGCGAGCTTTGCCACGGCGTGTGAATTTTTGCGGTTTCCCCTGCGAAACAGGATGGATCAATTTCGTGTGTCCGGCGGGGTCGCGACGGAATTACTGCTTTGCAGGCCCCGGAAATTTGCCGAATATCGACCATCGTTCTTAACAGGAATCTCTTTTCATGAAGAAGTCCGCCATCCTCGGGGCCGCCGTGTTCTGCATGCTCGCATTCACGGCCCAGGCCGCCGAAGAAAACCCGACCCCGCCTCCTGGCCAGACTGAAACGACCCAGGCGACGCCGCCCGCAACGGGTCCGGTAACGCCTCCGCCGGCGGAGGACAAGAAGCCCGAGCAGCCCGCGACGCCGGGCGATGGCACGACCCAGGCCGAGCCGAAGGACGACGAAGTCGTTTGCAAGCGCGTGGAGACAGCCTCCGGATCGCGCATCGGGACGAAGCGCGTTTGTCTCACCGTCCGCGAATGGCGTGACTACAAGGAAGAGAAGTAACTCGAATGCGTGACGGGAAGCTTCGCGTCCTAGCGACCGAAGCTTCTCATCAGCCGCTTGACGCGCTTGCGGATTGACCTTGCAAGCTTGGCGCCAATGCTCTTCGCCTTTTCACGTTGCGTCGGATCGTGGACGTGCCGCCCGTCTCCGATGTGGCGCACGGCGGGCTCCTCAAGATTGGCAATGTTGTAGCCGGCCTTCTTGAAGGCATACGAAACATCGTGCTCTGGCCCGATGGCCGCAAAGGGCCCATGCAGCTTGTAGTCACTCAGCCGACGCAGTCCCGGATTGAAGCTGTAGCTGAAATACTCCGGATGCAGGCTGGGGTCGAACATGAAGAAGTCGACGTTTCCCAGCTTCTGCTTCGGCAGCTTGCGCACAAGCGGGTTCAGCTCGGATCTCGGCCTCAGGCCGACCATGCTCACTTTGGGAAACGCTTCCAGGATCGCGTGTGACTCCGCGATAAAGCCGCTTCGGAAGAACTCCCAGTCATCCTCGCAATGGAAGATCCATGGCGTGGTGACTTCGCTGTAGGCGCGGTCGATGGACCGCATCTGGCCGAGCTGGGTCCCGTTGACGATCACGTCGATGTCCACCCCAAGTCCCCTGACGGCCTGCTCCACAGACCGGTCCTCGGAGTCCTCGATGACGATCCAGCGCTGGGCGGGAACATCGAGCTGCGGGATCAGGGTTTTGATCGTCTGGCGCAGCAGGTCGAACCGGCGGCAGCTCGTGATGACAACCGTGTACGGGATCTGAACCATGCCCTGACCAGCCTGCGGCGCTTGAGGATGTTGCCGAACCGCCTTAAAACCTCGTCCGGGCGGCACGCGAATTGAGGTGACACCGTTCCGATACTACAAGGATGGTCCAGGCGCCATCCCCCTGAAAATCGTCAATCAGTTAACGGAACCGGCTTTACATGAACAGCATCACGAAGCCCGCAAGACTGCCGGTCTCCTGCTACATCCGTACGTTGAACGAGCAGCGGTTGATTGGCAGGGTCATGAGTGCGGCGCTGGAGATTGTTGACGAGGTTGTGCTCGTTGACTGCGGCTCTACCGACCGGACCCTTGAACTCGCGGAAGCCGCAGGCGCGCGCGTGGTTAAGCAGTCCTGGCTCGGATCCGGCTTCCAGAAGCGGGTAGGCGAGGAAGCCTGCCGGAACGACTGGGTCCTCGATCTGGACGCGGATGAAGTGATCACGCCGGAACTCGCGGAGGAACTGCGAGCCCTCTTCACCGGCCCGGGTCCCACCGCAAAAGTGTATGAGCTGAAGCTTGTGACAGCGCCGCCTGTTGGAGAGCCCTGGTACAACATTCGTCTGGACTATCGGAACAAGCTCTACGACCGTCGCGCTTTCCGCATGCCCGAACACAAGGCGTGGGACCAGCTTGAGTTGCCGTCTGGCACGCAGGTGGGGAAGCTGAAGGGTGCGCTCCTCCATTATTCTTTCCGCGACTTTGAGCATTACGTCGACAAGCTCAACAAGGTGAGTTCCCGTCGGGCTGCAGACGGCAAGAGAAAGTCGATCGGACAGATCCGGATACGTCTCCTGTTCGGTCCCGCATTCTATTTCTTCAAGGCGTTCGTCATGCGCGGCCTCTGGAGGGCTGGCCTCTATGGGCTTGTTCTGGCCCGGCTGTCAGCGCTGTCGCGCTGGCTGCGCGACGCGAAGCTGTACGAAGCAGCGCGCCTGGAGCAGGAAAAGTCTCGCAAGCCCTGAACATTCCGTGCGGGGTTACGATTAGGCCGCAGCACGGCCAGTTCCCTCATTCTTGACTTAACGGGTATGCCTAACCAATCTGCGGCGCTCTGTGCCGCGATTGGCGCGGCCAGCCAGGGGAGTGCACTGCTGTGACTGTTTCATCGGCGAACGAAATCCGGATCACCTTGCCAGACGGCTCGGTGCGGACGACGACGCGCGGCAGCACCGGTGCAGATATCGCGGCATCAATCGGCGCCGGCCTTGCGAAGGCAGCGCTGGCCGTGAAAGTCGATGGCGAGCTCAAGGACCTCGACTGGCCCATTTCATCCGATGCAAAGGTCGAGATTGTCACCCGCAAAAGCGTCGACGCACTCGACCTCATTCGTCATGACACCGCGCATCTTCTGGCCCAGGCGGTCCAGGCCCTGTTCCCGGGCACGCAGGTCACGATCGGCCCGAACATCGAGGACGGATTCTTCTATGATTTCGCCCGCAACGAGCCATTCACGCCCGAAGACCTGCCGCGCATCGAGGCCAAGATGCGAGAGCTTGTCCAGAAGGACCTGCCGACGCGGCGCACTGTTTGGAACCGCGACGAAGCTGTGGCCCACTTCCTGAGGCTCGGTGAAAAGTACAAGGCGGAGATCATCCAGGATCTGCCGGCGGATGAGGAGATCAGGGTCTACTATCACGGCGACTGGCACGACCTCTGCCGCGGCCCTCATCTCATGTCGACGTCGAAGATCGGCACAGCGTTCAAGCTGACCAAGATTTCGGGCGCTTACTGGCGTGGTGACGCGAAGAACGCGCAGCTGCAGCGCATTTATGGCACCGCCTGGCGCGACGAGAAGGAGCTCAACGACTACCTCCATCGCATCGAGGAAGCGGAGAAGCGCGACCATCGCAAGATCGGCCGCGAGATGAACCTCTTCCACATTCAGGAGGAAGCCGCCGGTCAGGTCTTCTGGCATCCCAAGGGTCATACGCTCTGGCGCACGCTGGAGTCCTACATCCGCCGCAAGATCGAGAAGAACGACTATGTCGAGGTGAAGACCCCGATGCTGCTGGATCGCACCCTGTGGGAGCGTTCGGGCCACTGGGCAAAGTACCGCGAAAACATGTTTGTGGCGGAGGTCGCCGACGAGAAGAAGACGCTCGCCATCAAGCCGATGAATTGTCCCGGCCACGTGCAGATCTTCAACCAGGGCCTGAAGTCCTATCGTGACCTGCCGATCCGCATGGCCGAATTTGGTGCCTGCCACCGTTACGAGCCGTCAGGCGCCATGCACGGCATCATGCGGGTGCGCGGCTTCACGCAGGACGACGCTCACATCTTCATGATGCCCGAGCAGATGATCGATGAGGCCATCAAGGCGAGCCGACTGATTTTCGAAACGTACAAGGAGCTGGGTTTCGAGAACGTCCAGGTGAAGCTCTCCACGAGACCCGAAAACCGCATTGGCTC
>CAZYFM010000121.1:0-5458 GCA_964646885.1 uncultured Flavobacteriaceae bacterium | reverse complement strand
CGGATGGTCCGGCGTGGTGTGGCTGGTGAAAGACCCCGGTGCACCCGCCTGTTGCGGACCGTGCGCTGAAGGCCGGAACGGCTGCTGGGTTTCATCGCAACCAGAGGAGCGAAGGTGCAAGCCAGGGCGAGCTTCGGGTTCATGCGATGAAACCTCGGAGACAGGCGGCTTGCAGCACTCTGGTCCCGCGCGTGGCGGCGTCTCCAGGGCAATCTGAATGGAGATAGCCCATCAATAAACGTACGTTCCAACCGGCGCAGGCCCCCTCGAAGGATGGCCCGCGTGTCAATGAAATGATCACCGCGCATGAACTACTGGTGATCGACGATGCTGGCGAGAAGCGCGGCGTCATGAGCAAATACGACGCCCTGAGGCTCGCGGAAGCCGAAGGTCTCGATCTGGTTGAGGTCGCGCCAATGGCGAAGCCCCCGGTCGTGAAGCTGATGGACTTCGGCAAGTACAAGTACCAGGAACAGAAGAAGGCTGCAGAGGCGCGCAAGCACCAGAAGATCATCGAGATCAAGGAAATCAAGCTGCGCCCGATGATCGACGATCACGACTACGACGTGAAAATGCGATCCATCAAGCGGTTCTTCGAGGAAGGCGACAAGGTGAAGGTAACGCTCCGCTTCCGTGGCCGCGAAATGGCGCACATGGAAATCGGAATGGAACTTCTGCAGAAGGTGAAGCGGGACACGGAGTCCATTGGCAAGGTCGAGCAGGAACCAAAGCTCGAAGGCCGCCAGATGGTCATGGTCATCGCACCGAAGTCGGCATGACGCCGGCCTTGCAGTACTGACAGGAAATTCAGGGCGGCAGCGTGAGATTCCGCTGCCGCTCTTTCATTTTCAGGGCTTGATGGCCCCGCTGACGGCGGATGCGGCCGGTCCGGAGAGATCCTGCAGCGGCCCGAGCGGCTTCTTTTCCGTCTTCACCTCCAGGATGGACGGCGTTCCGGACCAGAGCTTGTAGACCACGACGCCATTCTGCACGAGGAGCAGCATGGAGGCCTTCCAGCCGGTCGAGGTCGTCTCCCTCTCGAAGCCAAGAACATCAAGCGCAACATTTCCCGTCCGGTCTTTCGACGAAATGGATGGCTCGGCGAGCCAGCCCTGGCATTGCTCGCGGGCGGCCAGGCAGGCCTGGACGGATGGATCCAGGTCTTCCAGCTTGATCGACTGCTGGGGGAGGAAGCGCGGCAGCAGGTCCAGGTAGTTCAGCACCTTGATGTTTGGCGTCGTGTAGGGATCGAAGCCGCGCGCCTTGAGTTCCCGTGTCGTCGTGACGAACGGCTTCACGTTTGCGATGGCGTCTTCCGCGCTCTTGGAGGAGTGGAAAGGCGTTTCCGTTGTTTCCTTCGTCGAGGGGAGGACGCCCCAGCTCGCGCAGCCGGAAAGGGCCGCCGCGGCACTCAGGACAAGGAACTTTCGAACGAGGGTCATGGATTTTCTCGGTTGGAGAACTCGGGGATTTCAGGCCGGACCCGGGCATTTTGAATGCATCCGGGTCCAAAGGCAATTTGCCGTCTGGGCCACCTGTTCAGGCGTCACATCTGCTTCAGCAGGCTGGCCAGCCGGTCCGGGTAATCCGTGCAGATACCGTCGACACCCAGGTCGACGAGCCGGGACAGGTCTTCGGGCCGATCCACGGTCCAGCACCCCACCTTCAGCCCAAGGTCCCGGCACTGGGAAATGGTGGATTTGGTAATGTCGGGGAAGTACGGGAACCAGCCATCAGCGCCCGCGGCCTTGGCGGCCTTGATGACATTGCCGTGCTTGGCCCTGTCGAAGCCCCCCGTCCAGGGAGCGGCAGAAGCATCAAGCTCACGCAGACGCTGCAGTTCGGCAGCAGGCGGCGGCCAGTGCTCGGCGGGCGGCGGGCTGTTGCCGAACCAGGATTGAGGCAACGTGGTAAACCAGCATTCGACAGAGGGCTCGATGGCTTTCGCGGCGATCAGGGCGTTCCAGTCAAATCCCACGAGAATGGCGCGATCGAGAAAGTTCTCGCGACGCAGGACGCGGATGACGGCTTCGGCCATGGCCTGCGGAGAGGCTGTCTTCTCGCGCTCCATGAAGTTCGTCTTGAGTTCGATCCAGATCCGTTCGTTCCCGCCCGCGCGATTGATCAGGTAGATGACGTCGGCCAGTTTGGGGATGCGCTCTCCATCCTGCGGCATCTGATGCGGGTATCGGGCACTGTAGCGCGACCCCGGCTTCAAGCGTCCGATGTCGTAGGTCTGAAGTGCCGGATAGGCGAGGTCCTTCAAAAGCGCGCCGGGCTCGTTGAGCCACTGGCCATCTGAATCACGAACAATCTCGGGCTTGAGCTCGTCGTCATGGAAAACAATGACGGTTCCGTCCTTGGCCACATGGACATCGAGTTCGAAACCGTCCACGCCCACATCAAGGGCATGGGCAAAGGCCGCGAGCGTATTCTCCGGGCGCAGCCCCGCACCGCCGCGGTGGGCAATGTTCAGTGTTTTGTGTTTGCTCATTCGTTCTGCTGGGAGATGTTTCGATCCGCCAACTTAGCACTGTTTGCGCGCGAGGCGATGCATCTTGCCGCTGCAGGAAATGGCGGAAAACAGCCTTTCTTCAGGCGGCTGGGCTTCAAATTGCTGCCACAAACCAGGCGTCCAATCGGTGCAGGCAGACGGGGCAGACTTCACATGACCGAAGCTGTTGAATTGCCGGTTCTGGACTGGATCTGGCTGACGGCAATTTCAGGGATCATCAGCAACATCGGATGGGAGATTTTCACCTATCTCTCCCACGCCTTCGTGCACTCGTTCTCGTCTGCGTGGCACGAGTTCAGGAAGTTGCCGTCCCACGCATTTTCCATCCACGCGCCGGTTCGGGTCGTGACCGTCGTGGTGGCAGCCCTCGCAGTGATCAGCCTCGTGAAAGCCATGGGAGGACCTGAACTCGGGACGCTGCCGAACCTTCTGCTGGAGACCTATCGGTCATTCGCGCATGGCATGGGAGACACGATTTTCGCAGCGATCATCGCTGAAGAAACGCGTGGATTGGCTTACGACGTCATCATTGCAGCCCTGGTGCTCGTTTCGGTGGTGTGGCGCACCATCCAGGGGTGGCGCCACTATCAGGAATTCAGGGCAGGGCAGGAAGGTTCGACCCCCGCGATCTCGCTGCCCGTGTACTTTGGACTGCAACTCCTGGCCGGGGTAGGTGCCGTCCTGCTTGCGCTGGTGCTCATGGAGTCCTCCTGGCTGGCTTAACCAAGCCCCCTGACCTGAATTTCATGCTGCATTTTGGCGCCTTCCGTGCAAACTTGAGCCGGGGAATGGCGTTCCAGGGGGCTGGATCAGGATGCGGGTGTTGCTGGCAATATTGTTCTTTCTGGCAGGCAGTACGGCCATGGCAGCGCCGTCCGACCAATGGAAGATCACGAAGGACCACTGGGACGCGGACGACGAGCGCCGCTTTGGGGAGTTCGTCGCCGGCTTTGGCGAGCACAGCTGTTCCGATCCGGCATCGTGCTTCCGCAGTTCGGCCAATCCATACCGGGACAGCGACCCGCCAACCTTGAAGATGGATGGGGACTGCGCCGACTTCATCTACCAGCTGCGCGCCTATTTTGCCTGGAAGAACGGTTTGCCGTTCTCCTATCCGCTCTATGTCATGTCGCGATCGGGACCGACGCCCGATTTCAGGTTCTCGGATGCCGGCAATCAGGTTGTGGCTCGGCTTCAGCTGGCGTGGCAGCAAAACACCGACCCGGCCAAGCTGCTCCTCGATATCAGGGGGACAGTGTCAACGGCGATGTTCCGGATCGAGCACACGTTTGACCAGGGCTATAGCGCCAGTGATTTCTATGCGCCGAAGATTTCCAGGGGCGCGCTGAGGCCAGGCTCGATCATCTATGACGCCTTCGGTCACGTCGTGTATGTCTACAAGATCGACTCCGACGGAACGATCCACTGGGTTGACTCCAATCCTGACAGGGCCGTGACAAGAGGCACATTCGGGTCGCAGTTTCCGCGTACGGCCCCAGCCATCGGTGGAGGCTTCTGGAACTGGCGTCCCATGAAGCTGGTCGATTACACGAAGGCAGAAGACGGCTCTCTCCTCAACGGACGCTTCGTCGTCGCGACGAACGCTGAAATAGAGGACTACTCGCCCGAGCAGTACTACGGCACCGAAGCCAATGACACGAAGGACTGGCAGAAGGCGCGTTTCAGGCTGAAGAAGGCTGAACTGAACTTCTACGACTACGTGAAGGCGAAGCTGGCAAGCGAATGAGTGATGTCCGACAGGTCCGGATGACGCGCCGGTCCCTGCTGCAGGCCGGCGGGGTTGCGGCGCTGGCCAACAGCCTGCCGGCGGACGCACGTGTTGTCCACAGCCTGCGCGTCACAAGCAACGGCATGGCGTCGATTGCGAACTTCACGTTTCGCTGCGCCCTCGGACGCGGCGGCGTGTCCTCAAGCAAGCGGGAAGGTGACGGCGCGACGCCAATTGGTTCATGGCCTTTGCGGAACGTGCTGTTCAGGCCGGACCGCCTGGCGCGACCGACGACGGCGTTGCCCGTGGCACCCCTGCAGCCAGCCGATGGATGGTGTGATGCGCCAGCCGACCCGAACTACAACCGCATGGTCCGCCATCCCTATCCTGCCAGCGCCGAGCATCTGTGGCGCAAGGACGGCATCTACGATCTCATCGTCGTGGTGGGATACAACGACCAACCCGTCATCCCGGGCAGGGGAAGCGCAATCTTCCTGCATGTCGCGCGGCCCGACTACACGCCCACGGCAGGATGCGTTGCCTTCGCGCGCCAGGACCTTTTGCAGGTCTTGCAGCTGCTCACGGCGTCAAGCCGGCTGATCGTTTCTGCCTGAGCTTACTTCGGAGCGGCCGGGCGCGGATCCAGCACCGGGTAGATCGACGAAGCGATCCCGCTGAAATTCAGGCGCTTCAGGTCTTTCTCCTTGAGATGCACGCGGATGCAGCGCCCCATGAAGTTGCGGCTTTCACAGATGACCCAGTCGCGAAGCCCGTCGATCTTGACGCTCTGGGCCGTGTCGTTGAAGCCGACGGCATTGAGGCTCGGGGCACGCCTCTCGAAAGTCATCGAGCGGCCCTGGAAGTTCGGCTTCTCGTAAAGCGTGATCTTGGATGGCGGCAGCGGCGCCGGCGTCGTTGTGGCCGCCAGGGCCGCAAAAGCAAGGGACGTTCCCACCGCAGCGGCACCTGCCATCGTGAATGCCATACGCAACAACATCGTCTTGGACCTTCTCATCGGATCGGAATGAAGCATTCCGGTGCTGAGCTTGCACATTCGGCATGAATGCCGGCTTGAAGCGGCCTTCATGTGCCATTCATGAAAAGGCCGCACCCCGGCAAAGGGGCACGGCCTTGGAAACTGGTGCTGCTGGTGGGAATTGAACCCACGACCTACGCCTTACCAAGGCGTTGCGCTACCACTACGCTACAGCAGC
>CAZYFM010000120.1:0-9861 GCA_964646885.1 uncultured Flavobacteriaceae bacterium | reverse complement strand
GTCATGCCCTGGTAGCCAAACTCCGGCGTCCAGCGCAGTTCGCTGCGCAGGCTCCAGGCGATCTCCATGTCATCGATCCGCGCTTTTCCCGAGATCGAACGATTGCGCATCCTGCTCACGACATGGCTTCCCGCTGGTTCCTGTTCGGTCGGGTGGATTTCCGGCACGCGCACTCTGGTCCGCCGTGCCAATCCCCCCTAGAACTCCTGCCACAAACACATCGCAGGACCAAGGACCATGACCACGTCGCAGAACCCGCTTATCCTTTACGGCGCCCCATGCTCGCTCTACACCGCCAAGGCACGCGCCTGCCTGCGAAAGAATGCCATACCCTTCGAGGAGCGCTTCCAGTCCCACCCCCGCTACCGCGAAGTCGTCCTCAAGGCCGCCAACAACCATCGCATCCCGGTGGTCGAGTTCCCGGACGGCGCCATCGTGCAGGACTCAACGCTCATCATCGACGAACTGCAGAAGCGCAATTCTTCCATCACCTCGCCGACCGGCCCCCTGCACATCATCGAGCTGCTGGTGGAATCCTTCGCGGACCGCTCGCTGCTCAAGGCGGCCATGCACTATCGCTGGAACTTTCCGGAAGAGAACCTCGACTTCATCGTGGGCGAGTTCGGCCGCATCCTCAGCTTCACGAGCCCGCAGAACTGGGACGAGGCCGGCCGCAGCATTGCCGGTCGCATGTCCGCCTATCTCCCGCCGCTCGGCATCACGCCCGAATCGATCCCCGGCATCGAGAGCGCCTATCTCAAGCTGCTGGCCGCAATGAACGCGCACTTCAAGGCCCATCCCTACATCCTGGGATCGAGGCCGAGCCGTGCCGACTATGGCCTCATGGGCCCGCTCTTCGCCCATCTCGGCCGCGACCCCTACCCTGTCCGCATCATGCTGCAGAAGGCCACGCTCGTGTACCGGTGGACCGAGCGCATGAACGCACCCGAGACCACGTCGCCGGAGTTTCCGGACGTGCAGCCCGCCTGGGTGGACCCGGCAGCGCTGCCGCACACCCTCATCGACGTCCTGCAGCGCATCTGCATCGAGTATGTCCCCGAATTGACACAAACGGCAAAGGCCTTCGAGGCCTGGGTCGCCTCGCATCCGGATGCAGCACCCGGCACGCCGGTCTCGCCGAAGGCAGACCAGCCCTCCTTCGGTCCGATCGAGTACCAACTCGAGGGTAGCACCGTGCGCCAGCAGTCCGCAGGCCACACCATGTGGATGCACCAGCGCATGATGGATGCCTATGCTGCACTGCCGCAAGCGCAGCAGGAACTCACGCAGCGCCTCTTCGCTTCGTTCGGCGCGCAATCCATCCTCACCCTTCCTGCGCCACGTCGCCTAAGTCGCTTGCAAAACCGCCTGAGCCTTGCATGATCACAGGAACGTAATCTCATCTGCATCGGGGGGCCCATGCGCCGCTTCTGGATCAAGCTTGCCATCTCGCTCGCCATGCTGGTGGCCGCCGCCGTCTGCTTCTGGTTCGGCGCGCTCTACGGCTGGTTCGGAAGTGTCGAAGGTCCGGGAGAAATCACGGGCAAGGTCCTGCCGGCGGAAGTCGTCGCGGCGCGAGGCCAGTCACAAAAGGCTGCGGCACCGGCAGGCGACGACAGCCTGATCCTGTTTGGTGACCTGCACGTCCACACGACGCTGTCGGTCGACGCATTCCAGTTCTCGCTGCCGATCCTTGGCGGACAGGGCGCCTATCCGCTGTCCGACGCCTGCGATTTCGCGCGCTACTGTTCGGCGATGGATTTCTGGGCCTCAACCGACCACGCGGAGTCGATCACGGCCCAGCGCTGGAAGATGATCAAGGATGCCGTGCGCTCATGCCAGAAAGTGGCCGGCGACACGGCAGAGCCCGACCTCGTCTCCTTCATCGGCTTTGAATGGACTCAGGTCGGTCGCACGCCCGACACGCATTTCGGCCACAAGAACGTGATCTTCCGCGACCTCGAGGACGACAAGGTTTCCAAACGCGCCATTGCCGCCTTGGGTCGCCAGAGTTCCCGCAACCTTAGCATCGCCAACAACATGTCCCCGCTTGTGCCGCTGAGGGACTTCCCGCATCGCCAGCGCTACTTCGACTACAACCGCTTCATCAGCGACACGCGCGAAGCGGAAATGTGCCCGCTCGAAGGGAATTCGGCCGACCTGCCTGAAAGCTGCATGGAGTACGCCACGACCCCGGGCGAGCTTGCACGCAAGCTCTTCGACGAGCAGAAGCTCCAGCCGCTGATCATTCCGCACGGCACGACCTGGGGTTTCTACACGCCTGCGGGCACAAGCTGGTACAAGTCGCTCCACGCCGAAAACCGCCCGCAGGACTTCCGCCTGATCGAGCTCTTCTCCGGCCATGGCAACTCGGAAGAATACCGGTCGTGGGATGAAGTGATCATCGCGTCTGACGGTTCGAAGTCGTGCCCCAACCCCGCGCCAGGCTACACGCCCGCCTGCTGGCGCGCCGGCGAACTGATCGAGGAACACTGCCTGAAGGCCGGGATCGCTGCTGATGAATGCACGCGTCGCGCCACCAAGGCGCGCCAGGACTACGTGAACATGGGCATCATGGGCCACCTCGCCCTGAAAGGTGACACACCGGCAGACTGGACCGACTCCGGCCAGTGCACGGACTGCTTCCTGCCTGCCTTCAACTTTCGCCCGAAGACGTCCGTCCAGGCCGGCCTCGCAGCCTCATGGACCGACGACAAGACCGGACAGCAGACGCGCTTCAACTGGGGCTTCATCGGCTCCAGCGACAACCACCGCGCCCGCCCCGGCACAGGCTACAAGCAGTACCAGCGTCGCATGAACACGGAAGCAACGGGCCCCTCCAGCGACGGCTGGCAGAACCTGATCTTCCCGGCCGACAAGTGGGATGACGAAAACCCGGAATCAAGCACCCTGACCGACGAGGAGATTGCAAAGATCCCGGGTCTGCGCACGGTGGAAGCAGAACGCCAGGCCGCATTCCTTGTGACGGGCGGCCTTGCGGCCGTGCACGCGCCCGCCCGCACGCGCGAAGCCATCTTCGACGCCATGCAGCGCCGCGAAACCTACGCAACCTCGGGCCAGAAGATCCTGCTCTGGTTCAATGCAACGGATGGCAAGTCGACGAAGGTTCCAATGGGCTCCGGCCTGAATGCGAAGACGTCGCCGACCTTCACCGTCAAGGCTGCGGGCGCGTTCAAGCAGAAACCGGGATGCCCGGACTTCGCAAAGGCGGGGCTCGATGAAGCGCGCCTGACCAAGCTGTGCGGAGGCGAATGCGACAACCCGTCGGACGAACGTGCAAAGATCACGCGCATCGAAGTCGTGAAGATCCGTCCGCAGAAGTCGAATGACGAACCCGTGGCGCCGCTGGTCCAGGACCGCTTCATCGTGCACCAGTGCGAACCGGCGGCGGATGGCACCTGCACGTTCACCTTCACTGATCCGTCCTACGCAAAGGACGGCCGCGACGCGCTCTATTACGTGAAGGCGATCCAGGAGGCCCAGCCCACGATCAACGCCGACCCGCTGAAGTGCGAGCGTGATGCCTCCGGCAAATGCGTGAAGGTAAACCTGTGCTACGGCGACTACCGCTCCGGCGCCAGCGACTGCCTCGCCCCCGCCGAACCAAGGGCGTGGTCTTCGCCGATCTATCTGACTTACCGATAACCCCTCTTCTCCCTCACGCAGTGAGGGAGTACCTGCGCAGGCGCAAGCCTGCTGCAGGGGAGGGAGTAAGATGCAGGACACCACCGCTGGCCACCACTGTCGCCGTGAGCTACTACACCGTCTGCAGCATTGCTCGCGCAATGCGCAGCCACCTCCTCACTATCGTGAGGAGGAAAGACGCGCCACCGGCACGCCCTACATGACAACCCGTCCCCGAATGTGCATGATCATCCGGTGAATTGAACGTCGGGAGGGTACATGCGCCGGATCGTGCTGGGAATTGCAGCCATATTCGTCCTTCTCGCGGCGCTCGGCGCCACCTACTGGTTCGGCATGCAGCGCGGCTGGTTTGGCAGCGAGATGGGACCAGGCGAAATCACCGGCAAGGCGATACCGGCCGACGTCATCAAGGCGAGGATGGCAAGCCGCAAGCCCGCCGGCAGCCCCGACAGCGTCATCCTCTTTGGCGACCTTCACGTCCACACCACGATCTCGGCCGACGCCTTCCAGTCCTCGCTGCCGCTCGTCGGCGGGACGGGCGTACATCCGATCGGCGATGCATGCGATTTTGCGCGCTACTGCTCGGCACTCGACTTCTGGGGCTCGACCGACCACGCGGAGTCGATCACGCCCAGCCGCTGGAAGATCATCAAGGACGCCGTGCGCGCCTGCCAGAAGGTCTCGGAAGGCGAGTCAGAACCCGACATGGTGTCGTTCATCGGCTTCGAGTGGACGCAGGTCGGCATCACGCCCGAGACGCACTACGGCCACAAGAACGTCATCTTCCAGCATCTCGAGGACGACAGGGTCTCCGCGCGCCCCGTGGCGGCGACAGGCATCGATGACCAGTCCGCCATGAAGCGAATGACCCGCCCCGTCTCGCCGCTGGTTCCGCTGACGGACTTCGGCAATCGCCAGCGCTACTTTGACTTCAATACATTCCAGAGCAACCTGCGCGGCGCTCCCACATGCGATGCGAAGGCCCCCTCCAACACCCTGCCACCTGACTGCATGGAGTACGCAGCGACGCCCGGCGAACTCGTCCATCGCATCGTGGACCAGCAGAAGCTCTCGCCGCTGTTCATCCCGCACGGATCGACCTGGGGCATGTACACCCCATCGGGCGCGAACTGGGGCAAGGCCCTGAAGCCCGCGCAGCGACCGGAAGCCTACTCGCTCGTGGAAGTCTATTCCGGCCACGGCAACTCCGAGGAATACCGCTCGTGGGAAGAAGTACGCATTGACAGCGCCGGCGCCATGACCTGCCCGCCACCTGCCGGCGGCTATACGCCCAGCTGCTGGCGTGCCGGGGAAATCATCACCGAGCGTTGCCTCAAGGCCGGCAAGGACGCGAAGGAGTGCGAGAAGCGCGCCGCCGAAGCCCGCCAGAACTATGTCGACATGGGCATCGCCGGGCACATGACGATCGAAGGAGAAAGCGCCGCCGACTGGCTCGACGCCGGCCAGTGCACGGACTGTTTCCTGCCCGCCTTCAACTATCGCCCGCGCAAGTCCGTCCAGGCCGGCCTCGCCATGGCCCACTTCGATGACGCGACGGGCAAGGCGACGCGCTTCAATTGGGGCTTTATCGGCTCCAGCGACAACCATCGTGCAAGGCCCGGCACCGGCTACAAGCAGTACGACCGCTTCAACAACACCGAAGCCAACGGCCCGATCAACGAGACCGTATTCAATCGCATGATGCCGAAGGAAGAGTGGGACGACGAGAACCCGCTCCCCCGCCGCGTGGAGCCCGGGAAGATCCTTCAGCTGCCAGGGCTGCAGGTGGTCGAATTCGAACGCAGGAATGCATTCCTGATGACTGGCGGCCTCGCCGCCGTCCACGCCGCGGGCCGCAGCCGCGACGCCATCTGGGACGCTTTCCGCAAGCGCGAGACCTACGCCACGTCCGGCCAGAAGATCCTGCTCTGGTTCGATGCGAAGGATTCCAGCGGCAACCGCATCGCCATGGGCGGAACCACCGAAACCACGGCCGCTCCGACCTTCACGGTCAAGGCCGCAGGCGCCTTCCGGCAGAAACCCGGCTGCCCCGACTTTGCAAAGACGGGCCTCGACGCCGACCGCCTGGCGAAGCTGTGCTCGGGAGAATGCGATAATCCCGGCGACGAGCGCGCGAAGATCACGCGCATCGAAGTCGTGAAAATCCGCCCGCAGCGCACGAAGGACGAGGACATCACCCCGCTGATCCAGGACCGCTTCATGGTCCACCAGTGCGAGCCTTCGGCGGACGGCACCTGCAGCTTCACCTTCACCGACCCGTCTTACGCAAAGGACGGCCGCGACGCGCTCTACTACGTGAAGGCAATCCAGGAAGCCGAACCCCTGATCAACGGCGACGCCCTGCGCTGCGATCGCGACGCCGCCGGAAAATGCGTGAAGGTGAACCTGTGCTACGGCGACTACCGTTCTGCAAAGGACAACTGCCTCACCCCCAACGAACCCCGCGCCTGGTCGTCACCCATCTACCTCACCTACGTCTCCTCCTCACGCCAGTGAGGAGGTGGCTGCGCGACGCGTCAGCGGTGCTGCAGTCGGAGGAGTTACCCACGGTGACGAATAAGTACCCAGCCCCACGCCGAGAGCACGCCTCGTTACGCCCCGCGCCTGAAAGCTCCCGGCGCCTTTCCAAACATCTCCCGAAACCGCCGATTGAAGGTAGACAGATCACCAAACCCGGCTTCGAGGGCAATCGACGCCACCGGCAATGATGTCGTTGCCAGCGCAACTGCAGCCCGCTTCAGCCGCACACCCAGCACATACCCGTAAGGCGTCGCTCCCGTCGCGCGGCGGAACACGCGCGAGAAGTGATACTTGCTCAGGCATGCCTGGTCCGCCAACTCTCCAAGATCAAGTGATCGCGATGAGTTCTCGTCAATGAAACGGACAACCCGGCTGACCCGGCGCTCGTCACCGGGCTTCAGCTTCACGACCCGCCCCGAACGCCCCGACAACTGCCGGCCCACGCGCTCCGAGAGCCCGATCACAAGCTGTTCAGCCGCCAGATGGCGGGCGCCAAGCGTAAGCGCCTCAAGCTCAACCAGGCTCTGAAGCAGATCGTTGCCGGCCGACAGGCTCGGCAAGCCAAACCGGAACCTGCTCGTACCCACTGACGACGAAGAGATTTCCTCGAACAGGGACTGGTCGAGATGGACCGCGACGCACACATCACCAGCCCCATGCTCGTGACCACACTCAAAACACGAACCCGCGTTGCCGAGCATGAGTGAGCCAGGATGCATCAATGAACGTCCGGCATCACACCTGTAGCTGAACGACCCTCGCACCACCGCCGCAATCGACACCCGCTCGTGCCGCTCCTCATAGGATGCGTTCTGCGGCCCGGACCGACAGATCACGTGGTCGATGTGCCATCCTTGTCCGCGAGCAACCGCCCTCGAGCTGATCAGTGGAATGGTTGCCATCGCGAGGTGTCCTGCGTGTTCGGACTTGCTGAGGTTCAGCAGCAAAAATAGCAATATCTCCCAAGATTTGCGAGCCGCAGCGATGCACCATGTGCTCATCAAATTCCTGTTGAGGTTCACAATGATTAATCACATCTCCATCGGCGTCAAATCCACCGCCCGAACAAAGGCGTTCTACGATGCCGCCCTGAAGCCGCTCGGCTACCGGTGCCTGAGCGAGTCTCCTGGCTCGCTGGGCTATGGCGCCAAGGACGTAGTCCTCTGGATTTCCGAAGTCAGGAAGCCAGTGCCGCCAGACATGGAGTCCGGTCTGCATTTCTGCTTCGACGCACCTACGCGCAAAAGCGTGGACGCGTTCCACAAGTCCGCCTTGGCCGAAGGCGGCAAAGACAACGGAAAGCCTGGCCTTCGCGCTGACTATGGCGAGAGCTACTACGCCGCCTTCGTGATCGATCCCGATGGATATCGAATTGAAGCCTACTGCGCGTCAAAGGAATAGGCCGCGCGAAGGAACTCCATCCCCTGCAGCAGGCTGGCGCCTGCGCAGGGACTTCCTCACGGCGTGAGCAGGATACCGGGTCAGTTCCTTCCCCCGCTTCTTTCCTCGCCGCCACAACTATGGTCTGATCCCGACACCAACATCGAAGGAACGGGATCACGATGGCCTACGCCGACATCCTCTATGAAGTCGATGGACCGATTGCGACGGTCACTCTGAACCGCCCGGACAAGATGAATGCCTATACCGCCGTGATGGGCCGCGAGGTCGCCGACGCCTTCAATGCGGCTGACCAGGACGATCGCGTGCGCGTGGTGATCGTGACGGGTGCCGGTCGCGGCTTCTGCGCCGGTGCGGACATCTCCGCTGGCGCTGGCGCGTTCGACACGCGTGACGGCAACTCGGTATCCTTCGGTCGCAATGCTGCGCCCGGCCAGACTTCATCGACGGGACGCAATGGCTTCATCGAAGCGATCTATTCCTGCCGCAAGCCTTCCATCGCGGCTTTCAATGGCGCCGCCGTCGGCGTCGGCCTCACGCTGACCTTGCCCATGGACATCAAGATCGCCGCCGACACGGCAAAGTTTGGCTTCGTCTTTGCCCGACGCGGTCTCGTGCCCGAAGCTGCAAGCTCATGGTTCCTGCCAAGGCTCGTGGGCATGAGCCAGGCGCTGCGCTGGTGTCTCTCGGGTCAGGTCTTCGATGCCGCGGAAGCGCTGCGCGGTGGGCTGCTGAGCGAGGTGGTGCCGGCAGACCAGTTGATGGCAAGGGCCCGGGCCATCGCCATCGACATCGCCGAGAGCACCGCACCTGTCTCGGTCGCCCTCACCCGGCAAATGCTCTGGCGCTTCGGCGCCGGCGACGACTTCGCCGAAGCCCTGAAGGTCGATGGCCCCCTTGCCATGGAACTCGGCAAGGGGCCGGATGTCCGGGAAGGCGTGCAGAGCTTCCTCGACCGCCGCAAGCCTGCCTTCACAGGCCGCGTTTCCACTGACATGCCCAAGCCCTATCCATGGTGGGATTAGCGCCGGGCGCCCCGTCTGCAGCCTTGCTGACTCTATGCGCAGCCCCCTCCCCCGCCAAAGCGCGAGGAGGAAAACCTACCCCAGCCGCTTCAGCGCCTCGGCAACCTTGGAACGCGTCGCGACGTGCTCCACGCGCTTGTCGCGCAACTCCTGGACGACATCTTCCGGCGCGCGTGACACGAAGTTCTCGTTGTTGAGCTTCTGGTCCACGCGGGCGATCTCGTCATCGGCCTTCTTGAGGTCCTTGGTGAGGCGCGCGCGTTCCTTGTCGAAGTCGATGAAACCTTCGAGCGACAGCGCCGCGGCACCTTCACCGGCGACGATCTGCGCCGCACCCTTCGGGAACGTGTCCCCGGCAACAGCCGTCTCGAGCCTCGCCATGCGCAGGATCATGTCATTGTGCCGGGCGAGCCATTCGCGTTCGGCCGCACTCGGAGTCTTGAGCACCAGCGGCAGCTTGGCCGAGGGAGGGACATTCATTTCCGCGCGCACCGAGCGCACTTCCGAAATCAGCGTCTTCACCCAGTTCATCTCGGCCTCGGCCGCCGCGTCACGCGCAATGGCCGAATAGTCCGGCCAGTTCTCCTGGATCAGCATGCGCTCGCGCTTCGGGCCCTGCTCGCCCGTCACGCGCCAGAGCTCCTCGGTGATGAACGGAACGAACGGATGCATCAGGCGCAGGATCTCGTCCAGCACCCAGGCCGCGGTCGCCCGCGTCTCGGCTTTCTGTGCCTCGTCCGTGCCCGACAGGACCGGCTTGATGAACTCCAGGTACCAGTCGCAATAGACGTTCCAGACAAACTCGTAGAGCCCGTTGGCCGCATCATTGAAGCGGAATGCCTCAAGCGACGCGGTGATTTCGCTCCGTGTACGGATCAGCTCGCCCACGAGCCATCGATTGACGGCCGACTTGAGCTGCCCGGGCTCGAAACCTCCCGTTCGCACGCAGCCATTCATTTCGCAGAATCGCGCTGCGTTCCACAGCTTCGTGCAGAAATTGCGGTAGATCTCGACGCGGCCCGGCCCCATGCGCAGGTCCTTGCCGGGCGCAGCCGCAATGGCCAGCGCAAAGCGCAGCGCATCCGCGCCAAACTGGTCGATCAGCGTCAGCGGATCGATCACGTTGCCCTTCGTCTTGGACATCTTCATGCCCTTCTCGTCGACGACGCGGGCGTGGATGTAGACGGTGTGGAACGGCACCTCGTTCGTGAAATGCAGGCCCATCATC
>CAZYFM010000119.1:0-9882 GCA_964646885.1 uncultured Flavobacteriaceae bacterium | reverse complement strand
AAGCTGGGGCTTGCTGAAGGCACTCCCCCAAAGCTTTGCTTTGGGGGAGACTTATGGGGTCTTTTCCACGAGGTCGCGGTAGGCGTGCCAGGAGGCGAGGCCGAGCCAGGGAAAGATGATAGCCAGGAGCAGGAAGCCGGTCGGGATCGTGGCGACCAGCAGGGACACGATGAGGAGTGCCCAGAGCAGCATGGGTCCGAGGTTGCGGGCGACCGCGGTGAAGCTGGTGACGGTCGCGGCGAAGACATTGGCACGGCGGTCGAGGAGCATGGGCGCCGTCACGACGACCATTGCATAGGTGAAGAACGCAATGACGCCGCCCGTCAGGATATTGGCGATGGCCATGGACTGGCCTTCGGGGTCGGTCAGGGCGAAGGTCACGAAGGCACCGACCGTCCGGTGCAGCTTGTATGTCGAGAGGCCGTAGACGAGCTGGGCAATGCGTCCCCACAACAGGTAGATCATCAGCAGCGCGAGGCCGAGATAGACCACGTCCTGGCGGAACGCGTGGCGCAGGAACAGCATGCGGTTCAGCGTCGGCTGCTCGCCCGCCTCCAGCAGCCGGCCCGCCTCATAAAGGCCCATCGCCAGCATGGGCGCGATGAAGACAAAGCCGCAGGTGAGCGCCAGGATCCAGAAGGCGGCGTTCGAGGCGATGAAGGCCCAGGTCATCGCGAGCACGCAGAGCGTCAGCGCGATCCCGTAAGCCAGGCAAGGCCCCATGCAGCGGCGGAAGTCGCGCCAGCCCAGACTGAGCCAGCGCAGGGGCGCATCGAGACCGACCGGCCTCACGGCCGGAAGCGTGAAGGGCTGTTCCATTGATCCTCCGTGGGATACGTGCGGGTGTGTTCCCCGACTCTTTTCCCAAGCATAGGCATAATCCAGCGCGCGCGGCGTGCGGTTGATCGCAATCAATCCCGCCTTCCTTGCTGCACATGCACAGTCGGCAGGCCTGCGACAGCGCGCGCCATTGCGGGCTTCTGATTATGTTCTTATATTGTTCTTTCGTTGTCCGGGGGCTTGCCCGCTGCACGCCAGAGCCGGGGCGCCAAATGAAAAAACAACGACGAAAGTGTCATCTTCCGGCGAAAAAGGAGCAGAAAACAGCCACAAAAACAGAGCCGCCTGCGGACAAGTGTCATCTTCGGGCGCGAGGCCCGGTGGGACGCGCGGCGAGGATCCTGAACAGGCTCGGACATTCTCCGGACGCGTGACGTGTTAATGCGTCGTTTCCCTTTCTTAAGGGACGGCTGGTAGTCTGGCGGACTGATCTCCGAGGGAGTTTTCCTTGTCCAAGAAATGCATCCTCGTCGGTGCGCCCGTCGATTCCGGGCAGCGCACGCAGGGTTGCCTCATGGGCCCGCCCGCCTATCGCGTCGCGGGCATCGCCTCCACACTGGTCGAACTGGGCCATTCGGTCGAAGACTGGGGCGACGTGTCCCCGGCGCCCGTGGTGGCCCGCGCGGCCAGCACGCCAAGCATCCATGCCGAGGCCGAAACCGTCGCTTGGGCGCAGGCCCTGGCGGAAGTCTCGCACAAGGCCATGGCCACCGGCCGCTTCCCGATCTTCATGGGCGGCGATCATGCCATGTCGATGGGAACCGTCGCCGGCATCGCGCGCCACGCGCATGCGGCGGGACGCAAGCTCTTCCTGCTCTGGCTCGATGCGCATTCGGACGTGCACACGCCGCAGAGCTCGAGCTCGGGCAACTATCACGGCATGCCGGTCGCCTATATTGCCGGCCGGCCGGGGTTCGATGCCTTCCCGCCCTTCCCGCACCCTGTCCCCGAGAAGAACATCTGCCTGTTCGGGATCCGCTCGGTCGATGCGGCCGAACATGCGGCCCTCAAGGGGCGCGACTACAACGTCAATGACATGCGGGTGCTGGACGAACGCGGGATCGTGGCCCCGCTCCGGGAGTTCCTGCAGATGGTCGAGCACGAGAAGGGCCTGCTGCATGTCTCGCTCGACGTCGACTTCCTCGACCCGGTCATCGCGCCGGGCGTGGGGACGACGGTGCCGGGCGGCATCACGTTCCGCGAGGCGCATCTCGTCATGGAGCTGCTGCACGAGCAGAAGCTGGTGACGTCACTGGACCTTGCCGAGCTGAACCCGTTCCTCGACGAGCGCGGGCGGACGGCGAAGCTGATGGTGGACCTCGTGGGCAGCCTCATGGGCCGCAAGGTCTTCGACCGCCCCACGCAGAGCGCAGGATAGGAACCGATGAACGCGCCCTCACACCTGGCCCTCGTGCCCTTCATCAGCGTCGAGAACATGATGCGCTTCGTCCTGCACACGGGCGTCGAGCGCGTGCTGGTCGAACTGTCGGAGGAGATCGAGTCCGACTTCCGGCGCTGGGAGCTTTTCGACAAGACGCCGCGCGTGGCGAGCCACTCGTCGGTCGGCGTCATCGAGCTGATGCCGACCTCCGACGGGGCCTATTACGGCTTCAAGTACGTGAACGGCCATCCGAAGAACATGCAGGCGGGCCTGCAGACCGTGACCGCGTTCGGCGTGCTTGCGGATGTCTCGACGGGCTATCCGCTGCTTGTCTCGGAGATGACGATCCTGACGGCGCTGCGGACGGCGGCGACCTCGGCCATGGCGGCGCGGCACCTCGCCCCGAAGGGCGCGCGGACCATGGCGATGATCGGCAATGGCGCGCAGTCCGAGTTCCAGGCGCTGGCCTTCCGGGCGATCTGCGGCATCGAGCATGTGCGGCTCTACGACATCGATCCGGCGGCGACGCGCAAGTGCGCGGGCAACCTCGCGCGGACGGGGCTGAAGGTCACGTCGTGCAGCTCTGCAGAGGCGGCGATCGAGGGGGCCGAGGTCATCACGACCTGCACGGCCGACAAGCAGTACGCCACAATCCTGACCGACAACATGGTCGGCAGCGGCGTGCACATCAATGCGATCGGCGGCGACTGCCCCGGCAAGACCGAGCTGCACCGGGACATCCTGCTGCGTTCGGACATCTTCGTCGAGTACACGCCGCAGACGCGCGTCGAGGGCGAGATCCAGCAGCTTGCTGCCGACCATCCGGTGACCGAGCTCTGGCAGGTCATCGCCGGACAGGCTGCGGGGCGCACAAGCGCCAAGCAGATCACGCTCTTCGATGGCGTGGGCTTTGCCATCGAGGACTTCGCGGCGCTGCGCTACGTGCATGACCGGGTGAAGGGCACGAGCTTCGTGCAGAATCTCGACATGATCGCCGATCCGGATGACCCGCGGGACCTCTTCGGGATGCTGATGCGGGCGCAGGGCTGAGGCCCTTCGCGCCAAGTCGAATCAGCGCAGCAAACAGCCGTTTGGGCGACTTATCCACAGCTATCCGAGGTTGCTTGAGGCGGATGCTCCATCCACAGCTTGTGGACAAAATGGCTTTCCACTGCGGACGCACATGTCGCGTTCGCATTACCTCTCTTTATCTTGAACACCTCATCCGGTTGGGTTAGCACCCGCAGCAATTCGCCCGTGAAGCGGTCGTCGAAGAAAACAAGACTGGTGGAGTGTTCCATGAAAAAGTTCGTCATTGCGTGTGCCCTTGCCGTGTCCGCCGCTGGCTTTGCCTCGAGCGCCCAGGCCGACAGCTTCCTGATCGGCTTGCTCCAGGGCGTGAACTGGCAGGTGCCGAAGTGCGCGGCGCCGGAAGTCCTCACCCAGGTGAAGGACCGCGCCGGCAACATCCACTTCCGCTGCATGAAGCCGGCGTCGCGCTAGGCCTCGCCACTTCCAGCGATTCTGCTGCGGGTGCCCATCCCTCACGTGAGGTATGGTGCACCCGCTTCCTTTTCCGGTTCATGCGCGCCTCACCTGACATGAGGAGTAACCGCGTTGAACTTCAGGATTCTCCAGGGCGCCGCCCTTCTCGGAACACTCGCGCTGACCGGCTGCATGAGCCTGATCACGGGCGGACCGCTGATCATTCCCGGCCGCGCCACGGGCACGATCGAGTTCGTCAACCGCACCTCCAACGCCTTCGACGTGGTGCTCATCTCGGAGTGCGACGTGGGCAGCTACGGGCTCAACCGCCTGCCGGACGGCGTCGAGATCCCGCCGGGTGAGAGCTACCAGTTCACGGTGTCGACCGGCTGCTGGGACGTGGCTGCCGGCACGATCGGCGTGGGCGACGCAATGCACCGGCTCCAGGTCAATGCCAGCCAGGTCTCGCGCTACACGGTAAACGACTGACTTCGCGCGGACGTGACGGTCCGCACATTGCGCTACACTTTGGCACACGCATTGCGGCGGCGCCGTCCGGCCCCGCCGCAGCCAAGCCCAAGTTCCGCCCGAATTGGTTCCGAAGGTCCCTCCCCTCACGACCGCAGGGAGAGACGACCCATGCCACTTGCCCAACTGCGCCGCACGACTGCCCTCACGCTCGTTGCGGCGGGACTTGCCTTCTCGTTCGCCGGCGCGCCCACCGCATCGGCCGAAAGCGGACCTCGCTACGGCGCCAACGCACCGCAGAAGACGCTGAAGCCCTTCTCGTCCGAGCGCGAGCTCCTCAAGTTCCTGAAGAAGCGCCAGCCGAAGCCCGCGCCGCGGAAGTCGTATGATGGCGGCCCAGTGCCTCCGCCACCCCCGCCCGCACCGGCCGCCGCAGCCGAAGCCGCGCCCGCAGATGCTGCCGCTTCGCAGGCCGCCGACGGCATCACCAACAACCAGGAAGCCGGTGTCGACGAAGGCGGCATCGTGAAAATGAAGGGCGACATCCTCGTCGTGCTGCGCCGCGGTCGTCTCTTCACCGTGTCGACACGCAATGGCGGGCTTGAGCCGATCGACTCCATCGACGCGTTCCCGCCGGGCGTCAATCCGGGCGGCGACTGGTATGACGAGATGCTGGTTTCGGGCAACCGCGTGATCGTGATCGGCTACAGCTACGCGCGCGGCGGTACGGAGATCAACCGCTTCCAGATCGACTCCGACGGCGACCTCGAATACGAGGACTCGTACCACCTGCGCTCGAACGACTATTACTCGTCGCGCAACTATGCGTCGCGCCTGATCGGCACGAAGCTTGTCGTCTACACGCCGCTCTACCTGCCCTACAACGCCGCCGACAACATGAGCTGGATGCCGGCGATGCGGCGCTGGCGCGGATCGCCGTCGGCCACGTCGTTCGAGCCGACCGTCTCGGCAACCCGCATCTATCTGCCCGCCAACCTGGACGAAGGCACGGGCATGCCTTCGGCGCTGCACTCCGTCACCGAATGCGACCTTGCGGCGTGGCGCCTGAGCTGCACGTCCACCGGCGTTCTCGGCCCGGCCGGACGTACATTCTATGTGTCCCCGCAGGCCGTCTATGTCTGGGTGAGCCAGAACCGCTGGTCGCAACCGCAACAGGCGGGTGCCTCGGGCATGCTCTATCGCCTGCCGCTGGATGGCTCGGCGCCGTCGGCGATCGGCGTGCGCGGTGTCCCCACCGACCAGTTCTCGTTCCGCGAAGACTGGCGCGAGGGCTTCGTGAACGTGCTCGTGCGCAGCGAAGGCGGCGGCGACGCGATGTGGAACCCCGAGTTTGCAGCCGGCAATGTCTCGCTGCTGCAGGTGCCGCTGCGCGCGTTCAATGATGGCCGCGAGGAAGCGCTGTCGCGCGCCTATCGCATGCTGCCCAATCCCACGGGCGACCGCTGGGCGTTCCAGAACCGCTTCATCGGTGACTACGTGCTCTATGGCAGCGGTGCCGGCTGGGGTCGACCGACGGGCCAGGGCACGCTTGTTGCCGCGAACATCCGTGGTGGTGCGACGGCCGTCATTCCGCTGCAGCATGGCGTCGATCGCATCGAGGCGATGGGCCGGGATGCCGTCGTCATCGGCAGTGACGGGCGCGACCTGCACTTCCGCGCGATCGAGCTCACCGACGGCTTCATGCCGCATATCGGCGACCGCTACACGCTTGGCGGCGCCTCGCAGGGCGAGACACGCAGCCATGCGTTCTTCTTCAAGCCCGAGCCCGGCGTCGACCGCAGCGACCGCAGCGCCGGCCTGATCGGCCTGCCCGTGACACGCGCCGGCCGTCCGGGCTACGAGCACCTGCGCGAGAACTCGGCGGCGATCACCTTCCTGCGCCGCTCGGCGCGGCAGTTCTCGCCGCTTGGCGAACTCGGCGCGAGCGACAGCGGCGTGATCGATGACGGATGCCGCGCCTCGTGCGTGGACTGGTACGGGAACTCGCGCCCGATCTTCATCGGCAACCGGACCTTCGCCCTCATGGGATACGAGCTCGTTGAAGGCGAGGTCGGACAGCGCAGCATCCGGGAAACCCGGCGCGTCTCGTTTGCACCACGCCGCGGCCGGTAATCCCGCAAACGGCATGGTGGCGACTGCATTAGTGAGCGATGCGGTCGCCAATCCTGCGCGCTTCAGGACACACTGAACAAGTCACAACCTGGTCAATCGGGCTATCCCGGCTGGCCACGCCTGTTTCACATCGCAGCTTGTATATCCTCGCGGATCACCGACTCAGATTCGCGGGAAGGCTTGCGTGTCACATCGAGCAATTGCTGCACTGCTTGCGGGAGGGAGCCTCCTGGCTTTCGCCTCGGGTGCCGCATCAGCCGATGACCGCAGTGTCGCCGAAAAGCTCGACAGGCTGCAGAAGCTGCTCGAGGCGCAGCAGCAGCAGATCGACAGCCAGAACCGCGAGATCGAACGGCTGAAGGCCGAGCTCGGTTCCAAGCTTCCTGTTCCGCCACCACCAACCGTACCCGAGAAGCCGCCCGCGCCTCCCCCGCCCCAAACGACGATCTCGCTGGATGGTGGACGCCCGACCATCAAGAGCGCGGATGGCGCGACGACGATGTCGCTGCGCGGCCGCTTCCAGGTGGATGTGGCGCACCATAACCAGGATGATCCTGGCCCGCTCGCCAGCGACTTCCGCCGCGGGTCGCAGGGGGCCGGGCGAGAAATCAACGCAGCGCGCGAACTCGACGATGGCGCGAACTTCAGGCGTGCGCAAATCGGCGTCGAAGGCAAGTTCGCATCGGATTTCAACTACAAGCTCATGTTCGAGTTTGGCGGCAGCGGCACAGAAAGCCCCGCGCGGCTTCACGAAGCGTGGCTCAGCTATTCGCCGTTCTCGCCGCTCACGCTGCAGGTGGGTGCCTTTGCGCCGAACGCCAACCTTGATGACGCCACCTCGTCGGACGAAAGCCTTTTCATCGAACGCGCAAGCCCCGCCGAGATGTCGCGCAGCCTGGCAGGCTCGGATGGCCGCTACTCGGCTGGCTTCCGGCTGAACGAGAAGGACTGGCTTCTTTCGTCATACCTGACGGGAGGCACGGTTGCCGACTCGGAGGTCGCGGGAGAGCAGGTTGCGCTCGTCTCGCGCGGTGCCTTCCTTCCGTATACGGACGAAGATGTCGACATCCTCACGGGCGCCAACCTGACCTGGATCGTCGAACCCGCAGACCAGGGCTCTCTTGCCACCGGTGCGCGGTACCAGGCCCGGTTCCGTGAACGCCCCGAACTTCGCGTCGACAGCACGCGGCTCATCGACACCGGCATCCTGGATGCAGACCATGCCCATGCCGCAGGCGTGGAAGCGGCACTGCGCGCCGGCAGCTTCTTCTTCAAGGGCGAACACTTCTGGTATGGCGCGGAGCTGCGTACCGACACACCGGCCGGAGACCCTTCCTTTTCGGGCTGGTATGCAGAGGCGGCATGGACCCTCACCGGAGAAGGACACCGCCACAATCCCTCGTCCGCCTCCTTCGTCGCGCCCCGGCCCAGGTCGCCCGTCGGCAGCGCGGATGGCTTCGGGGCCGTGCAGCTGGCCGTGCGCTACAGCCATGCCGACCTCAACCACGAAGAAGGACTTGCAGGCACAGCTGCTACCGCGGGCGCAATCCGCGGCGGCACGCAGGACATCTGGACGTTTGGCCTGAACTGGTACCTGAACAACAACCTGAAGACGTCGTTCAACTACATGCTGGTCGATGTCGACCGCCTGAATCCGGCGGGTGCCGGTAACCTGACCCCGTTCGGCGCTGCGCCGGCGACGCCGCCCGACGGCGTGCAGATCGGGCAGGAGTATGACGCCATCGCGGCGCGGCTCCATTTCGCGTTCTAGGGCGAACGCATTCCCGAACCGGACAAAGAAAAAGGACCGGGCGCTGGTTCCCGGTCCTCCCCCTGCCAAGTATTCAAGGCTGGTGTTACCAGCTGCGGCCCTGCGCGTTCGCGGACTTCAGGCGGGCATCGTAAGCCTTCAGCGCGGTGTTCAGCTGCTGGGGTGTCGGGAACACGGGGCGCAAGGCGCCGTTCTGCAGCGACAGGTTCTGTGTCGTTCCGGGCAGCGTGTTTGAAGCCACGAGCTGCGACCCAAAGTGCTTGATGCCATCATGGACCATCGCGGCGTAGACGACGATGTTGGTCGCCAGGTTCCTGCGCGTGATGCCGCCATCGACGATCACGCCACGACCAAAGGCGATGACCTTGTCATCGATCCTGATCGCCGTGTTGAAGAAGCTGTCCTTGTTGCGGGTATTGATCATGTCAGTCGAAATGGCGCTCCCGCCCATGTCGATGAACACAAGCATGACGAGGCTGAGGCACTTGCCCGGACGGATTTCGCATCCGGTGATGCCAAAGGTGTAGGGCAGCTTGCCATCAAGGAACGTGACGATCTTGTTGTTGTCACCGTCGCGCACCTGGGCCTCGCGCGCTCCCATCTCGGTCACCAGGGACTTGATGTCGTCGGCCTGCACGCTGTCCACGATGCTGCTCGGATTGGCGATGTTGATCTCGCTGTTCTGGGCGAGGGCCAGCGATGGCATGAACATTGTCAGGGCGGCTGCAAAAGCCAGGGCGCGTTTCATTCAGGTCTCCCGGGGTTGGATGTCGGCACACTAGGCGCGCGCAAAGCCCAGGCGCAATTGGTTTGTGCGCTCCCTGCACCGACAATCTGCGGAACACTGCACGCCTCGGTCGCAGGCGCCGGGACCGGGTCGCGCCTCACGCTTTTCTTTCGGCCGGACAGGGAAATTCCCTGATCAACAACCCGTGAGTTGCAACGAACATTCACGCCAAACTGCTGCCAGTCCGGCATACTGCCGCCTCACGCGAGAGGACCTTTCCATGCTGCGCTTCGTTCCTGTTCTGGTGACAGTTTGCCTCGCCGCCGGTGCTGTCGGCGCCCGCGCTGCCGACACCTGCCCGCCCCCGGGATACACGCGTGCGTCCCTCGAAGCACTCAAGGCTACCAAGTGGTTGGTCCCGGATGAGGCCACGCGATCCGCACTGGCCGAAGGGCTGGTCGGCTGCCTCGGGCACCCGGATCCGGCGCTGCGGGATGGCATCGCCTTTGAAGGTCTGTCGCATCTCATGCGGAGCGGTGGCCTGCCGGAGGCGACGCTCCACCGGCTGGGTGCGCGGCTCACCGCCATGCTGACCGAACCCGACGAGAACGGGCTGCGCCGCCCCTTTGCGGCCCTGGTGCTGTCGGAGGTCGTGCGCGCCGACCGCATCAAGCCCTTCATGTCGCCAAGCCAGCGCGAAGGCATCATGATGGAAGCCATCAACTACATGCTGCGCATCACCGACTATCGCGGCTTTGATCCGCGCGAGGGCTATCGCCACGCCGTGGCGCATGGCGCGGACCTCATGATGCAGCTGGCCATGAACCCCGGCATCGACACCAAGGGTCTCTCGCAGATCCGCGCCGCGTTGTCGGTGCAGGCGGGTACCGCTGCGACGTCCTACGTGACCAGCGAGGGCGAACGCCTGGCGCGGGCCGTCCTGATGATTGCCAAGCGCAAGGTGTTCAGCGAGGCCGACTGGACGGACTGGGCGACGCGCCTCGCCGGCCCGGGGGCGCTGAAGACCTGGGACAACTGGTACCTGTCCCCGCAGGCGCTGGCGCGGCGGCACAACCT
>CAZYFM010000118.1:0-10129 GCA_964646885.1 uncultured Flavobacteriaceae bacterium | reverse complement strand
CAGCTTCTCGGCCGAAGGAAGCTCGCCATGCAGGAGCACATAGCAGACCTCGATGAAGTCGCTCTGTTCGGCGAGCTGCTCGATGGGGTAGCCGCGGTACAGGAGAACGCCCTCGTCACCGTCGATATAGGTGATGGCGCTTTCGCAGCTGGCCGTGGACTGGAACCCGGGGTCATACGTGAAGACATTTGCTTCACCGTAGAGCTTGCGGATGTCGATGACGTCCGGCCCGACCGTACCCTTCGATACCGGAAGTTCGACCGTCTTGTTCCCGACGTTCAGGCTCGCCTTGCCGGCAGGTTTCGAGGCAAAAGGGGCTTTCGACATTCTGGTCTCCTCTGGGGCGCTGCGCGCTACCGGCCGTCTGCAGCCTGTATTGTGCATCGCAAAATATGCAATTCCGTTTACGACGGCCGCACGATTCGTTCACTACTTCTTTTGGGGATTCCAGACCCTAAAGACTTACCTGATCCTTAATCCTCGCCAGCGACTCGGACTTTCCAAGCACGATCAGCACATCGTAGATACCCGGGGACGTGGTTTTTCCCGTCAAGCTTGCACGCAGGGGTTGAGCCACGGAGCCCAGCTTGATCTTCTCGGCTTCGGCAAACGCCTTGGTCGCGCTTTCAAGGACGCCAGCTTCCCAATCTGTCTTTTCGTAGATGGCGAGCAGCCGACCAAGCATGGCCCGGGCCTCCGGCGTCAGCAGCTTGGCAGCCCCAGCCTCGATGGTGAGCGGCCGTGAGGCAAACAGGTACTCGGCGCTCGTGGACAGTTCCACCACGGTCTTGGCACGCTCCTTGAGGCCAGGCATGGCGGCCACGAGCTTTGTCCGGATGTCGGGTGCCGGCGAGGGGTACTTGCCCGCGGTCAGGCGCAGCACCTCGTCTGCGAGCCGCTCGTCGCTCGCCAGCCGCATGTAGTGGCCATTCAGGTTGTCGAGCTTCTTGAAGTCGACGCGCGACGGGCTCCGGCCAATGCTCTCGAGGTTGAACCACTCGATCGCCTTCTCGGTCGGGATGATTTCCTCGTCGCCATGGCTCCAGCCCAGCCGAAGGAGATAGTTGCGCATCGCTTCCGGCAGGTAGCCGAGGTTCTTGTATTCGTGGATACCCAGCGCGCCATGCCGCTTGGAGAGCTTCTGCCCGTCCTCGCCGTGCAGAAGCGGAAGGTGCGCATAGACCGGCTCGGGCCACCCCATCGCATCGATGATCTGCCGCTGGCGCGCGGCATTTGTAAGATGATCATCACCGCGGATGATGTGGGTCACGCCCATGTCATGGTCATCGACCACCACCGAAAGCATGTAGGTCGGCGTGCCGTCCGAACGCAGCAGAACGAAGTCATCGAGCACGTCGTTGCCGAAGCGCACGTCACCCTGGACCTTGTCGCGGATGATGGTCTCGCCCGTACGCGGCGCCTTGATGCGCACGACCGGCGGCACGTTGGGGCGGCGCTCGGAAATCGGCGCATCACGCCAGCGGCCGTCGTAGCGGATCGGCTGGTTGGCAGCGCGCTGCTTCTCGCGCATCTCTTCCAGTTCTTCAGGTGTCGCGTAGCAGTGATAGGCCTTGCCGCTGGCGAGCAGCTGCCGCGCAATCTCCGCGTGGCGTTCGGCGCGCGCGAACTGGTACACCACCTCGTCATTCCATTCGAGGCCGAGCCAGTGCATGCCGTCGAGGATGGCGTCGATCGCCTCGGTCGTCGAGCGCTGCCGGTCAGTGTCCTCGATGCGCAGGCGGAACGTGCCCTTGTGGCGGAGTGCGAAAAGCCAGTTGAACAGCGCCGTGCGTGCGCCGCCGATGTGAAGGAAGCCCGTCGGAGACGGCGCAAATCTTGTTACAATTTTCATGTGTCGTCTGCTGTCGATGTCAGTTAGAGCGCCCGTCGAATCGGGCCCGGCATGAGGATGCCGCCGGGCTCCAGGCCAGGCGCTCGGGTTCATGATCCATTCCACTCTCTACCAAGCCGGACTGCTTTTTCAAAAGAGCATCCCGCGCGCCTGCAGCGCCTTCTGGTCGCATGTGGTCAGGGCCCCCGCATTTCTGGCGGCCTGCTGGGAACAGGACCGCAGGCGCATGGTGCACTTTGTGCCTGTGGCCATGGGGCTGGGCATCGCAGCCTATTTCAGCTTGCCGTTCGAGCCGGCGCCGGCAGCCGCGCTGGCGCAGCTTGCTTTCACTGGTGCAGCAGCCTCGCTCATGCGTGTGGCGAGACCGGACGGAACCAGGGTGCTTGCGAGCGCGCTCGTCTGCGTCTCGCTCGGGTTCGCGCTGGCAGCGCTTCGAACCTCCCTGTTGGTGTCGCCACAGGTAACAAGCCCGGTCTCGGCAGTCGACCTGCAGGGCCGCATCGTCGATCTCGACGCGACGCCGCGCGGTGGCCAGCGATTGCTCGTGGATGCGTGGCTGGAGGGGAATGACACCCCTGTTCGCCTCAGGCTCTCGTCATCGCGGATGTGGCCCGGACTGTCGCCAGGCGACTGGATCCGCACGACAGCGGACCTGAAACCCTTGCCGGAACCTGTCATGCCCGGTGGCTTCGACTTCGGCCGCAAGCTCTGGTTCGATGGCGTGCGGGGCATCGCCTTCACCCTGCACGACATCGAACGTATCGACGAACGATCAAATCCGGGGACGGTGGCCCGGATGGCGGCCATGATGCAGCGGGCGCGCGACGCGGTGACTGCGCGAATCCTTGCCGGCACATCGACACGCGCCGGTCCGGTAGCAGCCGCCTTCCTGACGGGAGAGCGCAGCGGTATCTCCGAAGCTGACAACGCCGCCATGCAGGCGGCAAGTCTTTCTCACCTCCTGTCCATCTCCGGACTGCACATGGTGCTCGCGGGGTTTGGCGTGTTTGCAGCCCTGCGCCATGCCGCCTGCCTTGCGCCGGCGCTGGCCCATCGGGCCGATGTGAAGAAGTGGGCCGCCGTGGCAGCCCTCGTTGCATCTTTCGCCTATCTGCTGCTGAGCGGCGCTTCCATCCCCACGCAGCGCGCCTTTGTGACCGTGGCGATGGCCTTCCTCGCCATCCTCGCCGACCGCAATGCCATCAGCATGCGGACAGTGGCCATCGCCGCAACCATTGTCCTGGCGACCACCCCGGAGGCCTGGATGGATCCCAGCTTCCAGATGTCATTTTGCGCGGTCGTCATGCTCGTCGCCGCCTACGAATGGTGGAACGCCGTGCGCCTGCGCTATTGGCGCGATGACGGATGGGGGCGCCGCATCCTCGCCGCCGTCATCGGTACGGCGATCACCAGCATCATTGCAGGCCTCGCCACAGCTCCGTTTGCCGCCTTTCACTTCAACCGTCTCTCGGCCTACGGCGTGGTGGCGAATGTGCTGGTCATGCCGCTGGTCAGCCTGGTGATCATGCCCGCCGGGGTCTTGTCTCTGCTTCTCATGCCCCTGGGTCTCGAATGGCCCGCGCTGCAGGTCATGGACCGCGGGCTCCTGCTGATGCTCGACGCCGCGAGCTGGATTGCGTCCTGGCCCATGTCTGCCATCGGCGTCCCGGCCTTTCCGGTGGAGGCGCTGCTGCTGCTCGCCCTTGGTTTTCTGTGGCTGGCAGGTTGCTTCACCGCTCTGCGCCTTCTGGGAACCATCCCGGTCCTGATGGGCCTGGCCGTCGCGGTGGCCTCGCAACGACCCGACATGCTGGTGTCACGCTCGGGCGGCAACGTCGCCCTGCGGGCGCATGACGGCACGCTTTCGTTCTCGTCTGCACGCCGCGCGCGCTTCGACGCCGAAATCTGGCTTCGCGCCGATGGTGACACGCGTGACGTGGCCGACGCCGTCGCGCGTGACCAGTCCGTGTTTGCGTGCAGCGCCGGAGCGTGCGTGGCTGACCTGCCAGGCAAGGGCATCCGCATCGCCGTGATGACATCCCGCGCGAACGGTACAAGTCAGTGTCCAAACGCGGACATCGTGGTGACGAACGGGAGCAAGACTTCGGGCTGCAGGCGAGGTGACGCGATGGAATTGTCGGAGCTGTCGCTGCAGTACAGCGGCGCCGTTTCGGTCAGGTTTGGGGCAGGGGAGTGGACGGTCGAAACCGTGGCGGCCACGCGAGGGCAGCGGCCGTGGGTTGCCGCTGTGAAGCAGCAACCCGAGGCAGGATTTGATCAGTAGCGGCGGAACAGGCCCACCAGGCGACCCTGTACCTTCACCCGATCGGAATTGAAGATGCGGGTCTCGAAGGCAGGGTTGGCCGCCTCAAGCGCAATCTGTGATCCACGCTTGCGCAGGCGCTTCAGCGTGGCCTCGTGGTTGTCGACAAGCGCGACCACGATGTCACCGGAATGGGCGTCTTCCGTACGCTGGATGATTACCGTGTCCCCGTTGAGGATACCGGCATTGACCATCGAGTCGCCATTGACCTCAAGCGCATAGTGCTCGCCAGACGCAATGAGCGTCTGTGCAACCGGAAGGCTGTCGGTGACATTCTGCAGCGCCTCGATGGGCGTACCTGCAGCGATGCGACCCATGACTGGCACCTCGACGAGCGGACGCAGGCCACCGCTTCCGCGGCTCGCGGTCGAGCGGATGCTTCCGCCGGAGTCGACCACGCCGAACTGCGGACGCTTGCTCGCGACAACGGTCTTGGAACGCTGCGTCGGCGCATTCGAATTTTCCGGGAGCTTCACCACTTCAAGCGCGCGTGCGCGGTGGGCAAGGCGGCGAAGGAAGCCACGCTCTTCGAGCGCGGTGATCAGGCGATGGATGCCGGACTTCGAGCGGAGATCCAGCGCCTCCTTCATTTCGTCAAAAGACGGAGCCACCCCGGTTTCACGAAGCTTGTCGTGAATGTACATCAGCAATTCATACTGTTTGCGGGTAAGCATTCCAGGCACCTCAAAACATGAACATTGTCGGAACAATCGGTGTTTGTTCTATTCATGTTCCGTAAATTGTCAATGAACAAATTGGGCACGCCGCAGATTTTTGCAGTTTTGGCGCTTTTCTGCGGGTCGACGGTTCAGTCGAGGGGCAGAATCTCGACCACGTCCCCGGCCGCCCGGGCCGGATCATGTGGCGGCCGGACGATCAGCGCCTGCGCGGAGGCAAGGAATCGCAGCATCCCGGAGTCCTGGACGGGCAGGGCGCGCACCATCAACTGTCCCGCCTCGTTCCTCTCGAGCGTGGCCCGGCAGTAGTCCTGGCGCGTGTCGTTCTTGCCGATCGGAGCGGCGAGAACGGCGCGGGCAGGTTCGTGCGCGCGTTCAGCCGATCCTGTCATTGCCAGGATCGCCGGCTTGAGAAAAAGCAGGGAGCACACGAACGCCGAGACCGGATTGCCGGGAAGCCCCAGCATCGGCACGCCACGATAGGTTCCGAAGATGAGCGGCTTGCCCGGGCGCATGGCGATCTTCCAGAAATCGACTTTCAGCTCCGGCGCGAGCGCGGACTGAACGAGATCGTGATCGCCAACCGACGCGCCGCCAATCGTGATGATCGTGTCGAAACTGTCGGCATCTTTCAGCCGCCCGCGAATGTCCTCGATGCGGTCTTTCGCGATGCCGAGCGAAACTGCGACGCCGCCCCACGAGCGGATCTCTGCCGCAAGTCCCGACGGCGAGGAACTGATGATCTGGTGGCTGGCAGGCGTATCGCCTGGCGGAACGAGTTCATCGCCCGTGGCCAGCAGGGCAATGCGAGGCTGCCGCGTGCATGCAAGCTCGGACACGTTCATTGCGGCTGCCAGCGCCAGGTCCCGGGCGCGCAGGCGACGCCCGGCCGTCAGCAGGATATCGCCTTTCCGGAAATCAAGCCCGGCCCGCCGTATGTGCTTGCCAGCTTGCACCTCGCAGTCGTCCAGAAGGTGGATCTGATCGCCCTGGCGCGAGACATTTTCCTGGATGATGATGCTGTCGGCACCAGCGGGCAGGGGCGCACCCGTGAATATCCGGACAGCATCGTCCGCTTGGACATTCCCGGAAAAGCCGTGCCCCGCCGCCGACTCGCCGACGACCCTGAACGTCCGCCGCGCCGAGTACTGAACGGCGTAGCCATCCATGGCACTCACGTCACTGGGCGGATTGGTGACACGTGCGGGCACGTCTTCCGCAAGCACGCGCCCCAGCGCCTGGTCCAGTGGCACGGCTTCCGTGCCCAGCTTCCTGAAGCCGGCGATGATGCGTGCCTGCGCCTCGGCGACGGACAGCATGGTCAGGCCCGGTAGAGGTCTTCAGGATCGACATTCACGGCCTCGGCAAGCTTTGCCTCTTCCGCGCGCGAGAGCGCATGGGTGCGCCCGTGCAGATAGGAGTAGAGGACCCCGACCGGCAGGCCGGCATCCCGTGTCCACGCATGCGCCGTCAAACCGCGTCCTTGCATGAAGCGGCGAAGGGCTTCCCGCTTGGCCGACGCGTCGGCCGCGCTTTTGCGGGCAGGCGGTTCCGCGGTGACTTCCTGCGCGACCACTGATCGGGCACGCCGGGTCTTGATCTGCACGGCACTGGCCCGTCTCAGCGCGACATGCCGCGTCGACGCCGCCGGCTTTTCTTCTGCGCGATACGTTCCAGACTTTCCGCCTTCCTTGCTGATCAGACGGATCTCTTCGATCGAGATGCCTTTCTCGAGGGCCTTCAGCATGTCGTAGATGGTCAGCGCCGCAACCGACGCCGCGGTAAGGGCCTCCATTTCAACGCCGGTCGTTCCGGTGACGCGCACGGTCGCAAGGACGCGGATGAGGCACTCCGCCTCGTCCGGTTCGCACAGGACGGTCACCGCAGAGATCGGCAGCGGGTGGCAGAGGGGAATGAGTTCGGAGGTTTTCTTGGCCGCCATGATGCCGGCAACGCGCGCGACGGCAAGAACGTCGCCCTTCGGCACCGCGCCGTCGAGAACGGCTGCCAGCGTGTCGGCGCTCATCCGTACAATGGCCTCGGCCATCGCTGTCCGTTCGGTGGGCGCCTTTCCTGACACATCGACCATGTGCGCCTGGCCCTTGTCATTCAGATGGGTCAGCTTGCTCATGGCTTGCCCTCCAGCAATGCACGCGTTGCCGCGCAGACATCGTCCTGCCGCATGAGGCTTTCGCCCACGAGGAACGTCTGGACGCCGGCAGCCTGCAGGCGTTTCAGGTCCGCATGCGTGTTGATGCCGCTCTCTGAAACGACGAGCGTCCCCGGCGGCACCATGGGCGCGAGGCGCTCGGTGGTCGCGAGGTCCGTCTTGAAGGTCACAAGGTCCCTGTTGTTGATGCCCACCATGCGCGGCTTCAGGGCCAGCGCGCGTCGCATCTCGTCCTCATTGTGGACTTCGAACAGCGTGTCCATGCCCCATCGTTCGGCCGAGGCGTGAAGCGCTGCGGCCTGCGCGTCCGTAACCGCCGCCATGATGATCAGGATGCAATCCGCGCCCAGGGCCCGCGCCTCCGTGACCTGGTAGGGTTCGAACATGAAGTCTTTGCGCAGGGCGGGCAGTCGCGTCGCTGCGCGCGCCGCGACAAGGAAGGCGTTGTCTCCCTGGAAGGACGGCTTGTCGGTGAGCACCGAGAGGCAAGCAGCGCCGCCTTGCTGATAGGCCTCCGCCAGCGCGGGCGGATCAAAGTCAGGCCGGATCAGGCCTTTGGACGGACTGGCCTTCTTGATCTCGGCGATGAGGGCAGGGCGACCCGCCTTGACCAGGGTCTCAAGCGCCACCCGGAAGGGGCGCACCGGAGAAGCACGCCGCGCGCGCTCCTCCATCTCTTGTTCGTTCACGTGCGCGCGCGCCGCGCGGATCTCCTCGACCTTGTAGGCGGCAATCGACCCGAGGACATTCTCCGGCATCGAAGCCTTCACCAGCGCAGCCAGTGTTTGCGCGGCCTTGCCCGATGCGATGGCATCGCGCGCCATCGCAACACCCGAAGAAAGGTCGCTGGCCTTGTCGGCAATGACCAGGCCCGCAGCGGCGTTCAGGCAGACAATGTCGTGATAGGCGCTTTGCCGGCCTGCAAACAGGTGACGCATCTCGGCTGCATTCGCCTGGGCGTCGCCCCCGAGGATCGCCTTGAGCTCATGGCGTGGCAGCCCCGCGTCTTCTGGCGTGATCACGAAGCGACGGATCTTGCCATCCTTGAGTTCCGCCACATGCGTCGGCGCCGAGATGGAAATCTCGTCCAGACCGTCCTCGCTGCACACGACCCACGCCCGCCGCGTGCCCAGCAGCCTGAGCACCTCGGCATAGGGCTCGAGCCAGCGCATGGCGAACACGCCGGCAAGCTGACGATCCACGCCGGCCGGATTGCAGAGCGGACCCAGCAGGTTGAACACCGTGCGGAACCCGAGTTGGCGCCTCACACCGCCCACATGCGCCAGCGCCGCGTGATGATCCGGCGCGAACATGAAGCCGATGCCCGCTGTTTCGATGCACTTCGTGATCTGGCCGGGAGGCAGCGAGAGCTGCACACCCAGCGCGGCGAGCACGTCAGCAGCGCCGCTCCGCGAAGACAGCGCACGGTTCCCGTGCTTGGCCACCTTGACCCCGCAGGCAGCGACAACGATGGCAGCAGCGGTGGAAATGTTCAGCGTTCCAACGCCGTCGCCACCCGTTCCCACCATGTCGATCGCGCCGGCGGGTGCCTGCACGCGCACGCAGTTGCTGCGAAGGACCTGGGCTGCCGCTGCGATCTCGTCCGCGGTTTCACCGCGAAGGTGCAGGAGTGACACGAAGGACGCCACCTGGATCTCGCTGGCCTGGCCCCGCAGGATGATCTCGAACGCCTGTTTCGCCTCATCGGCAGAAAGCGCGACGCCGGAAGCGGTTTTGGCCAAGAGGGACTTGAAGCTGTCGGAACTCATGCCGCCCGCGCCAGTTCCAGGAAGTTGCGCAGCAATGCGTGGCCATGCTGGGTCGCGATGCTTTCCGGATGGAACTGCACGCCATGCACCGGGTGCTCACGATGGCACAGCCCCATGATCGTCCCGTCTTCCGTCTCGGCCGTGATGGTCAGCGTGTTGGGGAGGCTGGCGCGGTCGACGACGAGTGAGTGATAGCGCGTGGCCTCGAACCGGTCGGGGAGGTTCCGGAAAACGCTGGTCCCGAAATTCCGGATCGTGCTGACCTTGCCGTGCATCGGCGCGCCCGCGCGCACGACATGGCCGCCATAGACCTGTCCGATGGTCTGGTGACCAAGACAGACCCCAAGGATCGGGTGGGTGGGTCCCAGCCGCGTGACAAGCTCGAGGCAGATGCCTGCGCGGTCCGGGTCGCACGGGCCTGGGGAAAGGACGATCGCGGCGGGTGCCTTTTTCTGAACCTCATCGACGGTGAGTTCATCATTGCGGACAACCTCAACCTCCGCGCCAAGCTGGCCGAAGTAGTGCACGAGGTTCCAGGTAAAGCTGTCGTAGTTGTCGATAAGCAGGATCATCGGAAAGAACGCTCAAACCGCAGGATTCTGCAGAGGATAAACGCTTCCCGCAGGAGATGGTATGCAATTTCTGCCGCAACCCTTGGCACTTGTGTTTTCTGCTTAATTCGGGGGCGCCCGGCACCGGTTGCGCGGCCGGATGCCGAAGGCTGGAAACCCGGTCAGAATCCCGTTGCCAAAGCGCTCCGGAACGACCATTTGGATGGTGAACCCCCACGCGAGCGCCCTTATAGTGCGTCCGAACAGGAGCCGGACCCACCGCTCGCCATCAGGCCAAACACAACCAAGACCACGCAACAGAAGGAAACAGCCATGCAGAAGCGTTTGCAGTTCTACATCGACGGCAAGTGGGTGGACCCCGCGACCCCGCGGACGCTGGACGTGATCAACCCGGCCAACGAGGAGCCCATTGGACAGATCAGCCTGGGTTCCAAGGCCGATGTCGACAAGGCCGTTGCGGCTGCCCGCCGCGCCTTCGAGACGTTCTCGCAGACGACAAAGGAACAGCGCCTCGCGCTCCTCCAGAAGATCGCCGAGGTCTACCAGCGCCGCTACGGAGAATTCGTCGAGACGATCTCGCTCGAGATGGGCGCCCCGCTGGGCCTGTCGAAGGCCGCGCAGGCCGCAACGGGAATCGCGCACCTCATGCAGACCATGAAGGTCCTCAAGGAGTTCGAATTCGAACACGTGAAGGGCACGACTGGCATCGTCTACGAGCCCGTCGGCGTCGTCGGCATGATCACGCCGTGGAACTGGCCGGTGAACC
>CAZYFM010000117.1:0-10248 GCA_964646885.1 uncultured Flavobacteriaceae bacterium | reverse complement strand
TGAGCCTTTGCTGGTGAGCGGGCAGAGTCCGGGGCACACCCACCGCATTTCCTTTTCGCGCGGGGTTCACGAGGCGGGCGCCAGGGCAGGTGTGCCGTGGTCCGCCGGTCATCGATTCAATTGTCAAGTTGCGGGCAGCCGAGGCTGCGGGCTTCTGGAACAATAAGTGAACATTTGTCCGGGGTCAAGCGCATCTCGTGCGACTTTTTGGATTGGCGAGGTGCGGAAGGATTTTCACGCGAAAGCGCGAATGCGCGAAGGACGCGAAACATGAGTGGCACGTACGTCCGCTCTCCGCAGGCCACACTTTCCCACGCAGTCGTCATGGCCGGTACGAGCAGCCGCGCGACGCGGCCATGATGATCGTATGTTGTTGGGGGGGGCGTCGGCCGGAATCCCAGGCCGGTTGCAGTACATTCTCGTGAAATGGCGGCAATGAGCCTATGCTCGCCTTTGTATCTCACCGTGAGACTGGAGGCGCGACTTGCGACAGTTCAAAGCGATCCTGACCGTCATCGGGACCATGCTCGCATTGGTGGGTGCGGCGGGATTCTTCCTGCCGTTCATTCTTGCGTCGGCCTTCAAGGATGACACTTCGATCGAGTTGCCGCTCGGTGACGTGCAGGATGTGGCTGTTTCTGCAACGGGCGACGTCTACTTTGCGCTGACGCACGCCGGGCGCGTTCAACGCTACACAGGCCTGGGCCAATTCGTAAGCAGCTTTGGTGTCAACTCTGCCGGTGGCCTATTCTGCATTGACGTCGTTGACCAGACGCTTCAGGTGCATGTCGCCCGGCGCAGTGCCACGGACGCATACGATCTCAATGGCCGCTTGTTGAGGGAAAATTCAACGGCTGATTCCGGCATCCAATACGGTCCATGCCAAGGCGATCCGCTGGTTGCGGGGCGCTCCAGCAGTTGGCGCAACATGCAGGTTTTCTTTGCTGATCAACGTCCTGCGCTGACGATCGATCGTCGCTCCTGGCACCTTCTTGCCCTTCATCCTTTCCTGTCATGGCTGATGTTTGCGATTGGGCTGTTCCTGATTTCGTGGTGGCGCGAGGGTGTTCTGCGCGCGATGGGTTTTGGCAAAAAGTAGCAGAGGCTGAGTGGCTTCATTCTCGGTCCAGGCGCTCCCAATGCCTGTTGTTCTTCGGGGGGCAAGTTCTGGAGTCAGTCAGCGCTTGATGCGGTGACATGGTAAAACTGGCCAGAGGTTCATGGTCTCTTTCCAGCAATAAAAACCGTTCGTCATGGCCGCGCGAGACGGCCATGACGAACGGGGGAGGAGCGTTTACTTTCGGCTGGCGCGCGTGCGGCCTGCGAACAGGCTGATCAGGTCCTCGAGCACGGGATCCACGGGGTCGTTGGCGAGCGTCGTGGCGCTGACGATGTAGCGGGCGCCGTCGGCGAGGGGCATGGGGATGATGGCGAGGTTCAGGCTGGCGGCTTCCCGTCGCGCGAAGGGTTCGGGCAGGAGCGTGATGAGGTCGCTTTCCGCGGCAAGGGCGAGGCACGTGCCGAGGCTGAGGATCCGGTAATGGGGAAAGCCGGCGCGGCGGTACTTCTCTTCGATCGCCGAGGGTATGGCGGCGCGATACAGCCGGTCATAGCCGGGAATGGCCCATTCGTGTTCCAGCATTGAATCGAGCGAGCGGTCGCCCAGGAGTGCCGGATGGCCCTTTCGCATCACGGCGACATAGGCCTCGTTGATGATCTCCGTGATCCGGAACGCGCGCCGGTCGGGAAAGGCGCGAATGGTCGTTGAATGATAGAGCAGCAATTGGACCTCGCGCCGGCGCAGGCGCGCGACAGCGAGGTCTGGCGGCATGGTCTCTGCCGTCACGCGCACTGCCGGATGCTTCCTGTGAAAGGCGGCGAGGACGGGGGCGAGGGAGGCCTCGATCACGGCGGGGCCCGCGATCAGCCGGATGTGGCGCTTGCCCGAGACGACTTCCTCCCCGATCTCGTCGGCGAAGGCGAGAAGCTCCTCCGCCCGCGCGGCGAGCCTGATGCCCGCTTCCGTCGCGACGACCATCCGCGTCGTGCGCTCGAACACCTCGACGCCGAGTTCCTGCTCGAGCTGCTGCACGGACTTGGTTAGCGCGGAGTGGGTCATGCCCAGCTCTTCCGCGGCGAGCGTGAAGCTCGCGTTGCGGTAAACGGCCATAAACCGGCGCAATCGGGTCAGGTTCAGTTCCATGTTCCAAAAACTACATAATCACACGGAATTATTCAATTCTCAGGCAAAGCGAACCCGCCTATTCCGGGAGGATCAAGCGGGGAGGCGCATGTGACCGTCGATCAATTCATGGCCCAGAACTGGGTGGTGATCACGCTGGCGGCCTTTGGCATCGGCGTATTGCTCGAACTGGGAGCGATCGGTTTCCTGCGGCGCAAGGGCAAGGTGCCGTTCAAGGACTCGGCCCTCTCGATCTTCCTCGGGCTCGCGAGCGATCCGGTGAACGCGATCTTCGCCTTCATCACGACGGCCGTGCTCTTTGGGGCGCAGTCCTTCGCGATCGCCGACATTCCGAACACCTGGTGGGCGTTTGTGATCTGCTTCATCCTCGATGATCTGCGCTTCTATGTGCACCACCGCATCTGCCACCGCGTGCGCTGGGGCTGGGCAATGCATGTCACGCATCACAGCTCCACGAATTTCAACATGCCGATTGCGCTGCGCCAGAGCTGGATGAAGCATTTCACCGGAACGATGTTCCTGAAAGTGCCGCTCATCGTGATCGGCTTTGATCCCGTGCTTGTCATCTTCTGCGGCGTGCTCAACGCGACATATCAGTTCTTCCTGCACACGGAGACCATCGATCGCATGCCGGGCTGGTTCGAATATGTCTTCAACACGCCAAGCCATCACCGCGTGCACCACGGGCGAAATCCAAAGTACCTGGATGCCAACTATGCCGGGACGCTGATCATCTGGGACCGCATGCTGGGCACGTTCGTGGAAGAGGACCGGAATGAGCCGGTCGATTACGGCCTGGTCAAGAACCTGGATACACTCAATCCCATCACGATCCTCACCCATGAATATGTCGGCATCGCAAAGGATGCGAGCCAGAGCGGGCTCAGCCTGTGGCAGCGGCTCTGCTATGTCTTTGCGCCGCCGGGCTGGAGCCATGACGGGTCGCGACTGACCTCGACCGACATCAAGCGGCAGGCGGGCCTGCTTCCGGAAGAAGGCCTGAAGAAGGCATGATGCCCGCGCATTATGCGTTGTCTGATGCTGCAATCGTGCTGGTTGCGTGCTGGTTCGCGATGGCGATGTGGCGCAATGGGCAGCGATTGCCGGCCATGGTGATGGCCTGTTTCGCCGTGCCGGCGGCCATTGGCGTCATTCGCGTGGGTGGTGGCCTCCAGGACGAGCTCGCTGCGCTTCATGCGGGGGCATCGCTGATGCTGGGATTCGCGGGCGCGATGGCGCTTGCGGTCGTCTGCCTTCAGCGGATCGTCAACCGGGACCATCGGCTTCTGGCGGGTGGCATCCTGCTGGCCGCGGGTGCTGTCTTTTTTCTCGCCAAGCCGCTGCTGGCGCCGCTGTTCATTGTGGCCCTTGTGGTGGCGCTCGGGGCTGCGCTTTGGGGTGTTGTGCGGCGCGGGGCGTCGTGGCTCATTCCGGCGGGTATTGTGATCCTGCTCATCAATGTCGTGCTCATCCGCCGGGCGCCGTGGCTGGGTGAGGCGTTGGCGTGGCATGCCTATCATGTGCTGATTGCGGCTGCGCTGGCGCTGGTAGGGCAGGGTTTGCTGCCGGATCGGCAGCGGCACGCGGTGCGTTGAAACACGAAGCGCACGAAGCGGCAAATCAAAACGATGCAGAAAGCTTCAGCGTCTGTCCAAACAACCAAATGATCGTCATGGCCGCGTCGTTGGTGTGTGTGCCTCAGGGCGACTGGCGGCGGAGGGTGATGTTCAGTTCCTTCGCCTGCAGCGGTTCGCCGAGGCGGGTGTTGTAGGCGAGTTCGTTTTCGAGGACGCGCATGACGTAGTTGCGGGTTTCGTCGAAGGGGATGGACTCGATCCAGTCGATGACATCGACCTTCGTGTCGCGCGGGTCGCCGCGGGTCGTGGTCCAGCTGGTGACGCGGGCCTTGCCGGCATTGTAGCCGGCGATGGTCAGCACATAGGAACCCGAGAGCCCGTCGAGCAGGTCCTTCAGGTGATAGCAGCCGATCGCGAGGTTTGCCTGCGGCTGGTAGAGGTCGTTGCCGCCCGTGTAGGCGAGGCCATAACGCCGGGCCGCATCCTGGGCGGTGGCGGGCAGCAACTGCATGAGACCGCGTGCGTTGGCGCTGCTGGTGGCGGTCGGGTCGAACTCGCTTTCCTGGCGGACGAGCGCAAGAACGAGCGCGCGCGAAACGCCGGCCGTGGTGCAGGCCGGCGGCAGGTCGATGAGCGGATACAGCTGGTCCACGCGGCTCACGCCGAGGGTCTGGGCCTTCTTCGCGCTGCGCAGTGCGCCATAAGTATTGCCGATGGTCGAGAGGCGGGCGCTCAGCGCCGTCGCACAGCCCGTCGTCTGGCAGACGTCGATGGCGGCATTGGCAAAGGCATTGGCACGTCGCGTATCGCCGATGGCCATCAGCGCCTCCACAGCCTGCACGAGCTCCGTCGTGTTCTCCGTCGATGGTGCCGCGGAGGGTTTCGGGGACGGGCTGGCGGCGGTCGCCGGCGTCTTCATCATTTCGAGGGCGAGGCGCCCGTAGAACGTGCCGGGTTCGGCGGCCGCCGCAGCCAGCGCCTGTTGGGCGTTGGCTTCCTCGTCCATCGCGCGAAAGGCCTGGGCCTTCCAGTAGGCAGCGCGGGCGCGGGTGATCGGCGAGCGTGCCGCGGCTTCGAGATTGCGGAAATGGGCCAGCGCCTGCTTTTCCTCGTCGAGAAAGCGCAGCGCGATCCATCCGGCAAGAAACTCGGCATCGAGATAGAAAGCGATGTTGGCTTCGGGCGTCAGGCGCGTGCGTGCAGCGAGCCTGTAGGCGGTCTCGTATTCCTTCGCCTCAAGCGCATTGCGGGCGGAAAGGTTGTGTTCCGGCCACCAGTTCTGGGAGTTCGCGAGGGGAAGCGCGCCGCTGGCGTCGACCTTCATGAGCAGTTCCCACGCCTCGCTGGCCTTGCCCGCCTTCCTGAGCTGCACGGCCTGGTCAAAGCCGAGGCTTGCGGCCCAGGCCGGTGTCGTCGCGTCGTCCATGGCGTCGTCTATGTCGACCTGCTTGCCGGACTGGATGTCCACGCGTGCCGTGGCCGTGTCCCTGGAATCGCCTTCAAGCAAAGGCAGCATCTCGCGTGCACCGCCGACGTTGCGTGCCCACAGCAGGGCATCCGTGCGGGCCATGTGGTCGGCTGCAGGCAGGGGCATCGAGGATGTTGCCGTCCACGCGTTGTAGTCGGTGACGGTCAGGACAAGGGCGAGCCAGCAGCGGCGGATGGTGGCGAGGGCTTCGGTCTTCTGTCCCTGAGTGAACTGTGCACTGCCCCAGGCGAGGCAGCCGGCGCTCGTTCGTGGCGCGCGCGCCCTGAACCATTCGGCGCCGCGCGTTGCCACCAGATTTTCCGACAGCAATGTCTCTTCGCCGCGTTGCGCGATGGCGCTGCGGCCCGGCCAGGCTGGATGGGCTGCCAGGAACTGGCTGATTTCGTCAAAGGTCGCGCCGGACGAGGATGACGACACATGGCGCCACTGCACGAGGTCGCGCACGATGGCGGGCTGCTTTTCGACGAGTGTGCGGGCACCGGTCCAGTCCTTCGCATCCTGTGCCGCGAATGCCTTTGACAGGGGAGCCGTCGCGCCTGACGCCGGCTGGGCGTCGGCGGCCGACGCGACTGGTGGCGGCGTGAACGCGGCGGCAAGCGCAAGCAGGACGAACAGGGCCAGGGTCGCGCGACGCGGGCTGGCGGAATTCATGACTGGCATGCTGCGGGTTTCTTGCCTGCTGGACCGAAGAAGCCCGCACTGTGGCCTGCGCCGCCACGCGACGCAAGCCGTTGTTCCCCCTCAAGGAATGCCCTGATTTTGCCTAGCCCACGGCTTCCGGGCCGGGGCGGGACGAAAGGCAATAGAGCAGCACCAGCGCGAGTGCGCCGCCGGTGATGGCCAGTTCTGCCGTGATGGCCGTGTCGACCGGGAGCAGGGCACCGGCTGCGGCGGAACCCAGGCCTGCGAGCGTGAAGGCCCAGCCCGAGAAGCGCCGTGCCGTGCGCGCCCTTGCCGACCGCATGACTGCCTTCGGAATTTCATTGGCGTACCAGGCGAGTGCGAGGCCTGCGAGGATGATGGCTGCGCGGACAGACATGTCGCCTCCGACCAGGCCCTGTGCCTCGGCCCAGTTCAGGCCCAGCGTGACCCCGACAATCGTTGCGGCGATGGCAACGCCAGACAGCAGCTTACCCGTGCTCATGATCGTGTACTCCTCTTTGTGGACCCCGATGGTCCCTTGCTTTCGACACCAATGCCCAAGGCGGTTGCGAAACCCATCCATGCGTCTTCGAGCACCGACAGATTGATGTGATAGACGACCGACTTTCCGTCCTTCTCCGCACTGATCAGGTTTGCTTCGCGCAGCACATTGAAGTGGGCCGACATCGTGGGCTTGGACACGTCGAAGTGGTCCGCCAGTTCGCCGGCGGTCATCGGCTTCTTCCTGAGGAGTTCCAGAACGCGACGGCGTGTCGGATCCGCGAGGGCCTTGAAGATGCTGCTCATGGATTTGATAATTAGCTAACTATCGAAATGATGTCAAGGCGGTCCGGACACTGCTGCCGGCATTCGGGTCCGGATGAGCCCGTGATGTGGTAAAGTCCTGCGCGCGAGGCAACGCGGACGACATCGTGCACAAGAAGTTCGCGTCCCTTCTTCCCTCGCGGGTTGCAAAGTGCTGTCCGCGCGGATCCCTTTCTTGCTGCCGACTTTCAAATCCATCAGCATCCGGCGCTTCTGGGTGGGGGATTGAATGCGCAGGTTCTTGCTGGGTGTCGTGGTCACGCTGGCCGTGGTGGCTGTCGCCTGGGTCTTCCGGGTCGAGATTGGCCAGCAGGCGCGGATGCTTCATCCGTCCCTGGGAGATGCTCTTTCTCCGGTCCAGTCAGGCCCGTTCGCCGCGGTCGTCAAGCGCGTGTCGCCGGCTGTCGTGACGATCATGTCGAAGGCGAAGGATCCGAAGGACAACGCCATCGGCTCGGGCTTCGTGATCGATCCCGAGGGGTACATCGTCACGAATGACCACGTCATCGACAATGCGCAAAAGATCGAGATCAATTTTCCGGACGGTACGCGGGCCGAAGCCGTGCTCGTCGGCACCGACAAGCCCACCGACGTGGCGCTCGTGAAGGTCACCGTGGATCGGCCGCTTCCCCATGTGTCGTTCGGCGATGATGATCTCATGCAGGTCGGAGACTGGGTCATTGCGATCGGCAGCCCGAACTTCAAGCCCGGCACGGTCACGGCGGGCATCCTGTCCGCCAAGGGACGTGACGGCGTCGAGGGCGGGTCCCAGTTCACGGACTACCTGCAGATCGATGCGGCCATCAATCATGGCAATTCCGGCGGTCCCACGTTCAACATGGCGGGCGAGGTCATCGGTATGAATACGCTGGCGAGCTACAACTCGATCGATCCGAAGACGGGCGTGGGCGAGCGCAACGAGGGTCTGGGCTTCGCCATCCCGGCGTCGACGGTATCGGTTGTGGTCAAGGGGCTGCGCAGTGGCAAGTTCAATCGCGGTCTCCTCGGCGTGATCCTCGCCAAGTTGAGCGAAGAGGACGCAAAGGCGCTGGGCCTCGCCGACAGCAAGGGGGCGCTGGTCACGAGCGTCGTTCCCGAGAGCCCGGCCGCCAAGGCGGGTCTGAAGACGAATGACGTGATCCTGAAAGTGGATGGCGAGCGCGTGGAAAGCGATCTCGACTGCCTGCGCAAGATCTCGCTGCTTCAGCCGGGCCAGACGGCAACCTTCACGATCTGGCGCGACAAGGCAGAAGCCGAGTTCGCGATCACCGTGGTGAGCCGCGACACGCTGGTCCAGTCGCAGCTTGCGCCGGCGCCGGTTGCACCCGTGTCGGTGTCCCTGCCGGTGCTGGGGCTGACGCTGCGCGACACGCCGGTCGCCAACATCCCGAGCCGCTCGAAGACCGGCGTGTTCGTGGAGCAGGTGGTGGGGCAGGAGAGCGCGGCGGATTCGGCCATCCGCAAGGGGGATCGCATCACAGGCATCGGCAGCGTCGCCGTCTCGTCGCTCGCCGAACTCGAAGCCGCCCTGAAGGACGCGCAGGCCCGACAGGAAGAAGCCGTCATCGTCTACATCGAAACCCCGATGGGCGGGCGCAAGCACGTGTCGGTGAGGTTGAAGGAGGCACGCCCGGGCGAGTAGGGTCATTGCTCGCTCAGGAGAGTGCATGAAGACGCCTTCGCAGGGTTCAAGCCTGATCAACAGTCTCGCCTGGCCGTCAGCCGGGTGTGCGGCCGTTCTTCTTGTGACCGGTTGCTTGCTGGTGCTTCCAGCGCTTTCCATTGAAGTCGGGGCCGGATGGACTGACTATCCATTGCTCGGCGCCTTCCTGATGTATTCCTCCCTGGTTCTCGCGAGCGTTGCCATTTTTGGTGCCCGACTTGCGCGTCCCGATGTGTCCGTGCTTGTCACCGCTACAGTTGGCAGCTTGGGATTGCTGGTCGTTGCGGTTGTTTTCTTCGGAATCGGTATCGAAGCGCTGGTTACAGGCGGGGATCGCAGCATGTTCGGCATGCTGATCGTTCCTGCCCTGATTTCCATCGGGAATGTCTATGCGCTGGATGTCGCGAGCACGGCAGCAAAGCTTGAACGGGCAGCCAACCCGCTTTCGACGACACAAGCCAACCAGCCAAAGTCATTCTGGACACTTGCCCTGCAAATATTGCGAGTGCTTGCAGCCACTGTGTTCCTCGTGTTCGGCCTGACGGTATTCTGGATGTGGTTCTACGTGAGCTTGCGCGCAGAAATCTTCTTGATTGAGCGCATGGATCTTTCCGCGCATCTCAACTCCCTTCTGGAAGCGGGCCGCGCCGCGCTGCCATCCCTGATTGGCGGTGGGGTATCCCTCGCGCTTGTTTCAGCGGCCATCGGACTGATTGTCATCGTGTTCAAGGTCATGGAGTGGTTTCTCTGGCCGAATGCCGGGCGCACGCTCAGCAAGGTTGATGAGGACTTCATTGAGCGTGCTGACCAGCAGGTGCGGGACCATGTTGCAGCACAGGGATACAAGTCGAGCGCGTTTGCCCAGATCCTGACATTCCTGATCGTGATTGTGCCACCTGCAGCGAGCATGATCCTGTTGTTCAGGCTTGACGACAGCATCGGGCTGAGTGGCGTGCCTGCGAAGCTTGCCACAGAGACTGTCTTTATCGTTGTTCGGCCTGAATTCTGGTCGTTCATAGTCTTGTTCTTTGCAGCGATACTGTTGTCGCCGTCCCTGTTCCTGCTGCTTCGGATATTGCTCCCTCGCTGGGTTGAAGCCATGACGGGTGCTGATGTGGTTCGGGACACGGCGCCAGTCTCGCTCAAGTACCTGATCCGCATGCTTGTCAGGTATGGAAAGCTGCGTGTAGACCGGCCCTTTCAACCGAGCCAGTTCCTGCTCTATGTCTCCACGTTCTGGATACCCTATTTTTTGTATCCGGGCTTGGTCGTATTGGGATTCAGCGCTTACATTTTCGAGCGGGACCGCGGAAACTTCGATCTCGTGACAGATCAAAGAGTGGTCGTGGTGGACTACTGGAGTGGACACCAGCATCAGGTGCTGCTGCAGAGACTGGCAGGCTTTGAGACGTCATGCAGTTTTGACGATGGAGTTGCTGTGCCGGCCATTTCAATCCTGGTTTCGGCGGAAGAGCGCGTTGATGTGGCTCGCGGGAAGGAATTCGTGGAGCGCCTGGATGCCATCGAAGTTCTGGAGGAACGCTTCAGGGTGCTAAAGCTTCGACATGACTTCGCGGTCATTCGCCCCTTGTACGAAGACGCGTATTACGCCTTCTCCGAAGAGTGTGTCATGCAGTTTGTATCCGACCTGGATGCCGAGGCCGCGATGCGGGTGCAAAGGCTACTTCGCCTGGAGAAGTACAGGGACTTGCCCTGACGATTAGAGTTCCAGTGCACTGCGGCCAAAAGTCAGCGTCAAATCGGTGGCGCGCACGGTTCCTGTCATTGCAGTCGTGGATGCGGTGACAGTGCCCGGGAGGGGCAGATGTCACCGCAATGACGCTTACTT
>CAZYFM010000116.1:0-10256 GCA_964646885.1 uncultured Flavobacteriaceae bacterium | reverse complement strand
CCCCCTCGTCCGGCCCTCCTCCCCCCCCGCGCCCCCCCCCCTCCCCCCCCCCCCCCCGCCCCCCCCCCCCCCCCCCCCCCCCCCCCCCACGGCCATGACGAACCTGTTTTTGGTGAGCTCGACGCGGTCACGACGAACTCGCTTTTGGTGTGCGCGACGCGGCCATCACGAACTTGTTTCTGGTGTGCGAGACACGGCCATGACGATGCGGGTGCTACTCCGGCAGGTTCTCCATCAGGAAGCGGATGGTGTTGCCGCCGGTGACCTTGCGGACCTGGTCTTCGGTAAGGCCCGCCTTCAGCAGGGCATCGACAAGGGCGACGGATTCGGCGGCGTCGAACTTGACCGTGGTTGAGCCGTCATAGTCGGAGCCAAGCGCCACGTGGTCCTCGCCGACCAGGTCGACGGCGTATTTGATCGCCTTTGCCACGCCGGTTGGCGTGTAGTCGCAGACGGCGCCTTCCCAGTAGCCGATGCCGATCAGGCCTCCCTTCGCCGCGATCGCCTTCATGCGCTCGTCGGAGAGATTGCGCGGGCTGTTGCAGGTGCCGCGCACGCCCGTGTGCGACACGACGATGGGCTTCGTTGCGATCTCGAGCACGTCGGCGACGACCTGCTCGGAGGAGTGCGCGACGTCGACGATGATGCCCATCTCCTCCATCGCCTTGACGGCCTGGAAGCCGAACGGGCTCAGGCCGCCCTTCGATACGCCGTGCAGCGAACCGCCCAGCTCGTTGTCGAAGAAGTGGTGCAGGCCCATCATGCGGAAGCCGGCGTCGTAAAGGCGCTTCATGTTGTCGATGTTGCCCTCGAGCGGATGCGCTCCCTCCGTGGCGAGAAGACCGGCGACGGTGCCTGCGCCCCCTGCCCGCTTGCGCATCACATCGGCCAGGTCCTGCTTGCGCCGCACGAGCGCGAGGGCATCCGGCGACGCCTCGGCGGCCGCGCGCAGGCGCGAGGCCTGGTACAAGGCCCGCTCGGCGAGGCTGTTCCATGTCTTCGGTGGCCAGGCATTGACCATGGCGAGCAGCGTGATGGAGTCCGTGTCGCCCGTGTTGCGGTCATAGTTCAGGCCGCGCGGCGTCTTCGTCACCGTCGAGAAGACCTGCAGCGCGAAGCGGCCTTCCGTGAGGCGCGGCACGTCGACATGGCCGCGCGTGCCCCGCTCAAGCACATCGCGTCCCCACAACAGCGTGTCCGCGTGCAGGTCGGCCATGTCGAGCGTCGCATGCAGCGCCTTTGCCTCGGGGCCGGGCACGTAGGGCGCGTGAGGGTCGACCTTGTTGAGGTTGGCCTCGATCATGCCCGGACCGGCCACGAGCCCGCCCGCGCCACCGAGTGCAACGAGCACGAAAATACCGACGATCCAGCGCCTCATGGTGTCCCCCTTTTTGAGCCCGCCGCGTGATGTCGGGCCCCCTCGTGTTTCCTTGCCCCAGCCTAGCACCGGACCGGCGGCCGTGCCCATGGGGCGCAATTGGCCGGCTTTTGCCTACCCGATCCAGGCCCACGCCATGCGCAGCGCCGTCAGGCACAGGAACAGGCCAAACGCCCGGCGCAAGGCCTGCCGGCTCAGGCGATGGGAGATCGACACGCCCAACGGCGTCGACAGCATGGTGGCCGGCACGATGAGCGCGAGGCCGATCAGGCTGACATAGCCCAGCGACCAGGGCGGCAGGGCCGTGGCGCTCCATCCATTGAGGACCATGCCGATTGCGCCCGGGATCGCGATGATGGCGCCGAAACCCGCTGCCGTGGCCACGGCCCTGTGAATGCTGGCGCCGTAGAGCGTCATGATCGTCACGCCGAACGTGCCGCCGCCGATCCCCATCAGCACGGAGAGCAGTCCGTTCGCGATGCCAAGCGGCCAGGCGCCGGGGCCCTTCGGCACGTCACTTCCGATGCGCCAGTCTTCGCGGCCGGCCAGCATGAAGGCACCGAGCGCGCCCGCGCCCAAGGCAAAGACCAGCTTCAGGCCCTGCCCGCCGATGACACCGAGCAGCAGGGAACCCGCGATCACGCCGAGGACCGTCGGCAGCGCCCACGCCTTCAGGACAGGCCAGTCCACCGCGCCGCGCGCGTGGTGGCTCATCGTGGAGCGGATGGAAGTCGGGATGATCGTTGCCAGCGATGTCCCCACCGCCAGCAGCATGCAGACGGCTTCGTCCACGCCGAGGAAGGTCAGCGCCTGATAGAGGACGGGCACGAGCACGATGCCACCGCCCACGCCGAGCATGCCAGCCACGACGCCCGCGACAAGGCCGGACGCCGCGATGCCTGTTGCCAGAAGGATGAGTTCGCCTGCCGGGATCGCGGAGAACGTATCGACGCTCACGCGGCGGCCTGTCCCGGATCTTCGGCGCTGACACAGCGCAGGGCTTCGCGCAGCACGCTGATGCCGGCGCGCGACTTCACGGCGTTCTCGCTGAGATGGCGTCGATATGCCTTCGCCCCGGACATTCCGTTGAAAAGGCCCAGCATGTGGCGCGTCATCGCCGACAGCGGCGTTCCCCGCGCGAGCTCCTGCTCGATATAGGGAATGAAGGCCTCCACCGCCTGGTGGCGCGTCGGCGGCGTGACGTTGTCTCCGAACAGGTCGCGATCCACCGCCAGCAGCATGTAGGGCGTCTGGTAGGCGGCGCGGCCCACCATCACGCTGTCGACGTGGCCGAGGTGCCCGGCGCAGGCGTCGAGCGTCGTGATGCCGCCATTGACCTCGATGTGCAGGTTCGGCCAGCGCTGCTTGACCGCGTGCACGATGGGATACTCGAGCGGCGGGATCTCCCTGTTCTCCTTTGGCGACAGTCCCTTGAGCCAGGCCTTGCGGGCGTGGACCACGAAGTGGCTGCAGCCGGCGGCGGAGACCTTCTCGATGAAGCCGAAGAGGCTGGACTGCGGGTCCTGGTCGTCGACCCCGATGCGACACTTCACTGTCACCGGAATCCTCACGGCGGCCTTCATCGCCGCCACGCAGTCACCCACGAGGTCAGGCTCGCGCATCAGGCACGCGCCAAAGGCACCACGCTGCACGCGCTCGGACGGGCAGCCGATATTGAGGTTGACCTCGTCGTAGCCTTCTTCCTCGGCCATGCGGGCGCAGCGGGCGAGGTCTGCGGGTTCGCTGCCCCCCAGCTGGAGGACGACCGGATGCTCTGTCGGTCCGAAGCCGATCAGGCGCTCGCGCGAGCCATGCAGCAGCGCACCGGTCGTGACCATCTCGGTATAGAGCCAGGCGCGGCGCGACAGGATCCGGTGGAAGGCGCGGCAGTGCCTGTCCGTCCACTCCATCATGGGAGCTACACTGAAACGCGGGGCGACCTGCATGACGTCCGAACCGGGTAACCTTTCATCTGTTGACTGCCTTCCCGGCAAGACATCCAGAGCTTGTGATTGGGTCCATCACTATCATGTTGGCGCGCGGGCTGATCGCGATTTTTTGTCTCCTGCGGCCCGGGCTCGACTTAACCTTTCTGCCGGGCGGGCGGGATTTCCGGGGCCCCGGACCTGCGTCATTGCCGGATGCGATCAGGGGATGTTGCGCCGCAGGACGCGGATCCGGCTTGCCAGGATCTTGTCGATGCGCCGGCCGTCAAGGTCGATGACCTCGAAGCGCCAGCCATTGACGTCGACGCTTTCACCCGTCTTCGGGATGTGCTGCAGGTGGGCGAGGATGAAGCCGGCCGCCGTTTCGTAGGCTCGCTGCTTCGGCAAGGTGATACCGATCCTGTCGGCCATTTCGTCGACCGGCATGGCGCCCGACAGAAGCCAGGATCCGTCGTCGCGTTCGGTCGCGTAGGGCTCGACGCCCTCGGTGTCGGACTTGAAGACGCCGGCGATGGCCTCAAGGATGTCTGCCGGCGTCACGAGACCCTGGAAGTTCCCGTACTCGTCGTGGATGAGCGCCATCGGCACCTCAGCCTCGCGGAGCGTCGCGAGCACGTCGAGCGCGTCGGTCGTGTCGGGAACGATCGGCGCCTTGCGGATGTGTGCCCTTACGTCGAAGGGCTTGCCGCCCAGGATGCCGGCGAGCAATTCACGTGTCTGCACGACGCCGATCAGCGCGTCGGCATTGCCCTCGCCCACGGGCAGGCGCGAGTGCGGCGTCGAGATGAAGCGGTCGCGGATCACCTGCTCGGGCGCGTGGATGTCGATCCAGTCCACATCCGTTCGCGGCGTCATCAGGCCGCTCACCGCGCGGTCGGCGAGGCGCATGACGCCCGCGATCATCTGGCGCTCGCCGATCTCGATCACGCCCGCCGTTTCGGCTTCGGCCATGATGGTGCGGATCTCCTCGTCGGTGATGCGGCTTCCATCTTCGGCCGACTGGCCGAACATCGAGAACACGAGGCGTGTCGAGGCATCAAGCAGCCAGACCGCCGGCGCCGCCACCTTCGAGAAGAGCGTCATGGCGGGCGCGACCGCGCAGGCGATGCCCTCGGCGTTGCGCAGGGCGAGGCTCTTCGGCACGAGCTCTCCCACGATCACGGACAGATAGGTGATCACGGCAATCACGATGCCATAGCCGACCGGCTCCGCCACTGTCTCGGGGAGGCCGAGGCTCATGAACACGCTGGTGGCCTGCGAGCCGAAGGCTTCGCCCGAATAGGCGCCGTTGACGATGCCGATCAGCGTGATGCCGATCTGGACGGCCGAGAGGAAACGCCCGGGATCGGCGGCGAGCGCCAGCGCGCTTTCAGCTCCCCTGCGCCCTGCCGCGGCCCATGACTTCAGCCTGGGTCGGCGCGCCGAGACCACGGCCAGCTCGGACAGGGCAAAGACGCCGTTCAGGCAGATGAGGGCAATGACGATGAAGAGTTCGGTCAAGAAAGTCGCGGCGCCGAGTTCGTGCCCGGGCCCATCCTGTGTTGAAGCGGTGTCAGGCTAGGGCCGTGCCCCGCCGGGGTCAACAAGGCTCGACACGAATGCACGGCATTCGGCGGGAATCAGACCTTCCTGACGAATTCGGACTTCAGCTTCATCGCGCCGATGCCGTCGATGCGGCAGTCGATGTCGTGATCGCCGCCGACCAGGCGGATGTTCTTGACCTTGGTGCCGACCTTCACGACCTGCGACGAGCCCTTGATCTTGAGGTCCTTGATCACGGTGATCGTGTCACCGTCCTGAAGCACGTTTCCATTGGCATCGCGGATGACGTCGCCTTCGTCGGCTGCAGCCGCAGCCTCGCGCGACCATTCGTGGCCGCATTCGGGACAGATCAGCAGGGCCTGGTCTTCGTAGGTCAGCTGGGAGCTGCACTTCGGGCAGGGCGGGAGAGAGGACATTGGTTCAGCTCCGGTGTTCGTGGGCCCTTGTAGGTGGGCGACCCGCCTGTGTCCATGCGGGAGAATCAACCGCGTCTCGCGCCCTGGAACGCAAGTCAGGCCATGCACTGACGGTACGGCAGGGTGCCTGCCCGGCGGAACGGGCGGCTGGAATTGGCAGGGCTTGCGGTCCGCGCTAACCTCGCCGGATCAAGTCATTGCGAGAGCCGAACATGTCCGAGGATCCGAAGTCCTATCTTGGCTGGAAGATCGACTTCTCCACGCCCGTGGGCGAGGCGTCGCTGCAGCATCCCTCCTCGCTCCAGTGGCGGATCTTCAAGAACCAGGTCGCGCTCGGCATTGGCGGGGTCGCGGCCGTGCTCATGGAGTTCGCGGATGCCCGCATCAGGTCGGGCGTGTGGGATCATTCGACCTACAAGGCCGATCCCATCGGCCGGTCGAAGCGCACGGGGATCGCCGCCATGGTGGGCTGCTATGGTCCGGCCAGCGCCGCACGTCGCGTGATCCAGGGCGTGACCAACATGCATGCGCGTGTCCAGGGAGAGACGCCCCGCGGCGAGGCCTACAAGGCGCTCGATGCCGAACTGCTGGACTGGGTCGCGGCGACCGCCGCCTTCGGCTTCCTCAATGCCTATGACCGGTTCGTGGCCCCGCTCAGCACCGAGGAGAAGAACAGGTTCTATCGCGATGGTGGCGTCGTGGCCCGTCTCTACGGCGCGAACAATACGCCGAAGACACAGGACGAGTTCACGGCGATGATGGAGCGGCTGGCACCGCGCTTCGAACCACATCCGATCGTGACGGAGTTCCTGGACATCATCCAGTCAGGCAAGGCCGCGCCGAACGTGCCGCGCTTCCTGCATCGCGCGCTCGCCCGCGCCTCTGTTTCCATCCTGCCGCCGATCGTGCGCCAGAAGCTGGAGCTTGGGCCGGCCTATGACCTGACGACTGCGGACTGGGTCGCGCTGAAGCTTGCCGGAAAGCTCGCCGACCGGCGCGTGGACCCGAACTCGCCCGGTTGCCAGGCGAGCGTGCGCATGGGGCTTCCGCGCGACTTCCTCTATCGCAGTGCGAGCGAACAGGCCCGCCTGCTGCGGGACGCAGGACTTCAGGAGCGCGAACCGGCGGCGGCCTGACCGCCGTCCTGCGGCGCCAGCAGCCTGTCGATCAGGGACAGGAGTTCGTTCCAGGCATCTTCCATCTGTCCGGTCCATGATGCGGCCAGCATGTCGCGCATCACGTCGCGCAGGATGCGGAATATCGCGGGATAGGTTTCAGGCCTGACGCCCAGCTGCTCGTGGTTCACGCGCTCGACCTGGAGCAGGTTGGCGCCGTACAGGCCATTCCCGCGCATGTCCATCAGTGCACGGATCATTTCCTGGAACATGTGCCCGCGCACGGCCCCGTCCCGGTCCCGCACGAACAACGATTCGAGCTCGGGAAACTCGGCAAACAGGCGCTTGTAGACCGCGGGTGCCGGATCGCCGATCTCGGCCACCTGCTCCAGGCTTTCAATCACTGCATCGCTGGCCATGAAACCTTCGCCAAAGAAAAAGGGGCAGCATTTCTGCTGCCCCATACCACACGAAGGAATGCCTTTCGGCCAGTGAAATTACTTCAGGTCGATCGTGGCGCGGCGGTTCTGCGGTTCCTTCACCGAGTCGCCCGTCTGGACCATCAGTTCGGCTTCGCCGCGACCGCCGGTGGTGATCATGTCAGCCGTGATGCCATTGGCGATCAGGCCGTCCTTGACCGCCTGCGAGCGGCGCATCGAGAGACGCATGTTGTAGTCGTTCGAGCCCACCGTGTCGGTGTGACCGACGACGGCGATCGATGCCGAGCCGTACTTCTTGGCTGCGGCAGCCGCTTCAGCCACGACGCGGGCTGCTTCAGCCGTGAGGTTCGACTTGTTGAAGCCGAAGAACACGATGAACTGCTTCGGGGCCTCGCCCGTCTGGCGCGGACGCTCCGGCGCGGCACCGTCGCGCTGCAGGTCGAAGCGCAGGCCGACGAGGAGCGAGTGGTCCGCCTTCTCAAGGGTGTAGTTGTCCGTCGGATCATCGAGATCCGCGAAGTCCGGATCATCCATGATCATGTAGCGATAATCAGCGAACGCCTTCCAGCGGTCCGCAAACTGATAGGCCACGCCGGCAATCAGCTGACCAGCGAGAACGTAGTCATCATACTGCGGATCACCCCAGTTCCAGGTGACGAAGTTGCCGCCAACACCAGCGCCAACGCTTGCTTCCCAGTTTCCACCGAGCTGGAAGTCATACAGCACATTGACCATCTGCGAGAGTTCGGTGACCTCGGCGGATGAATCATAACAAGCACCGCTCGGGTAGCAGTAGCCGTCGGCATCGTTGTCGCGATAGGCCACTTCAAATTCCACGCGCCAGTTGGCTCCGAAGTCGTAACCTACCGAGCCTGAAACGATGTACCCCTGGTCGAAAGAATAATTGTACGACGTGTTGAACGAGCCGGAATTGTAGCTGTTCATGTCGCCATCTTCGAGCCAGTTCGCACCAGCGCCAAGGCTCATGTACCAGCCCGTGGGCGAAGTGTAGTCGGCGGCTGCGGGGCCCGCCACAAGCAACGCAGCAGCTGCACCGAGCAACGCATTCCTGATTTGCATGATTCCATCTCCTAGTAGGTGGGATGATGGATGCGCGAGCAGGGTTAACGAGAAGTTACCAATGTGCAGCGATGCAACTGGCGTTGCCTTGAAGACACTGCAATACGGTGCGGAGCGGCGCGCGCGACGCTTCATAACAAGATGTCCCCGAAACTGAAACGTCGGCTCCACTGCTCGCGAGGCGTCAGCCTTGTTGCGCCACCATGCGCCGGAGCGAAGCCGTGGCTGCCGGAGGAAAGTTTGACGTTGACACCACCCTCTTCATGCGCTCTCTTGTCGCAGCTGGTGTGTAACCCTCGGCATCTGCAGGGAAATCCTTGCCGGGAAACAACATCCAGACCGAGCAACAGGAGGCTCACCCAAAAGGCAGAGGACGACGAAGCGCTGCCCTTCCTGCCCGGCAACGGGCTGCAACCCACTGGAGTAATCGATGACCGACCCCTTTGCCTTTCCCGGCCTGCTGCCGGTGGCCCGACCGCCCCATCTCGACGCGGATTGCGCCTTGTTCCTGGATCTCGACGGAACACTTCTCGATATCGCCGCGACACCTGGCAGCGTCATCATCCCGAAAGGCCTTGTGCAAGACCTCGCAAGAACCTCGGTCAAGCTCGGAGGGGCACTTGCCGTCGTGAGCGGAAGGCCGCTGGATGAAGTGGACAGGCTGCTCGCCCCCCTTCGATTGCCTGGCGCCGGCGAACATGGCTGCGTCATCCGCATGCCATCAGGCGTCATCGAGGAAACAGGCGAATCCGTCCCGATGCAATGGCATGCGGAACTCGAGGCGGCTACGTCAAAACTCAAGGGCACCTTCATCGAGCGAAAGACACGCAGCGTCGCCGTGCACTATCGCCTCGCGCCTCAGCACGAGTCGATGGTCAGGCGCGCCTGCAACGCGCTGGTTGCGAACGGAACCGGCTCCTTTGAGGTGCTGCAGGGGAAGATGGTGGTTGAGATCAGGCCCGTGGCAGCGAACAAGGGCGTTGCCGTGCGCCGCCTGATGGAGGCCGAACCGTTCCGGGGACGGCGCCCCATTTTTGTCGGAGACGATGTAACCGACATTGATGGCTTCCGCGCAGCGCAAGCGCTCGGCGGAACCGGTGCCGATGTCTTCATGCAATTCGCGGGGCGCCCCGCGGAGGTGCGTCACTGGGTTCGAATGGCTCCCGCCAACTGAAGGCGCGGCCCATGCCCCGGCTTGTGATCGTATCGAACCGTGTCCCCGAAACATCTCGCGGCCAGGCCCGCGCGGGTGGGCTGGCCGTGGCGCTTGCGTCGGCGGTCCGCAAGGGCGACTTGTGGTTTGGATGGAGTGGCCGGGTCAGCGATGCGCCCAGCCCCGAGGCCTCCCTGACGCGGAGGAACGGCATCGGCTACGCGACCATTGACCTTTCGAAGCCCGACTATGACCGCTTCTATGTGGGGTTTGCGAACAGTACGCTATGGCCCCTTTTTCACTTCAGGCCTGCGTACATGCAGTACGAGCGGGCGGACTTTGAAGGCTATGTGAGCGTCAATCGCGCTTTCGCGCGCAGCCTGCTGCCCCTCATACGTCCCGACGACCTGATCTGGGTTCATGACTATCACCTTATTCCGCTTGCGTCAGAGTTGCGTGCCCTTGGGGTGAAGAACCGCATCGGCTTCTTCCTGCATGTGCCATTCGTCCCGGCGAGCCTTCTGGAAACCGTGCCGAATGCGCGCCAACTCCTGGAGGAACTCTGTGCCCACGATGTGGTCGCTTTCCAGACGGAGCGCAATGTCGGGGACTTCAGGGACTGCGTGCGTCGCATGCTGCATCTTCCTGTCGTACCTGGCGCACTGATCCGGTTTGGCGGTCATGATGTTCTTCCAATCGCGTGCCCCATTGGAATTGATGCTCAGGACTTCGCCGGGCTCTCCGCGCGTGCAGCATCCGGACCGGATGTGCAGCGTCTGCGAGCCAGTCTTTCGGCACGTCAGTTGATCATCGGGGTGGATCGCCTTGATTATTCCAAGGGCCTGCCGCAGCGCTTCGACGGGTTCGCGCGGCTGCTCGAGCGATTTCCGGACCATGCGCAGCGTGTCAGCTACCTGCAGGTCGCTGCAGTCTCGCGCGAAGAGGTCGTGCAGTACCGGCAACTCAAGACCGAGCTGGACAGGAAGTCCGGCGAAATCAACGGACGCTTCGCCGAGTACGACTGGGTTCCGTTGCGCTACATAACGCGCACGGTGCCGCGACCGGTCCTTGCAGGCATGTACCGCGTCGCCAAAGTGGCTCTCGTCACGCCGCTGCGTGACGGCATGAACCTCGTCGCCAAGGAGTTCGTCGCGGCACAGCCCGAGGATGATCCGGGCGTGCTGGT
>CAZYFM010000115.1:0-10493 GCA_964646885.1 uncultured Flavobacteriaceae bacterium | reverse complement strand
AGGATCGAACTTGTGACCCCTACGATGTCAACGTAGTGCTCTCCCGCTGAGCTACGCGCCCTCTCCACATTCCAGGGGTCCTTAGGGGGCCCCTGCCGAGAAGGCGACCCGTATAGCGGCGGGCGGCGGCGAATACAAGCGCCGGGCACCTGTTTCGGGCTGGAGAAATGGCGGCAAACTGCCCGACCGGGGGTGGAAATCCCTGAATCAGCGCAGCGCGAGGCTGGCGAGTTCGGCGGTGGACACGCTGAATTCCCGGGTGGGCAGGCAGCGCGGGCGCCAGGGGCTCTGGGCCGCGGTCCATGTGACTTCGTCGGCAAGCGCCTCGATCATCTCCCTCACCTCCCCGTTGGGTACCGTGCGGAACAGACGGTGACGGACGGTGGCGTCGTGGACGATCTCGTGCAGGAGCGTCAGGTCGCGACAAGCTTCGACCGCGTTGCCATTCAGGAAGATGCGGCCGCCGATGTAGGCGCCGTCATTTCCCTGCAGCATGAGGTCGCCGGGCTCGACGATTGCGACAGCGGGCAGCGCGCCGCTTGCATAACCCCGGACGTCAATTCCCAAGCCGTGCAGGAGCGTTTCGGCCTGCTGCATGACCGCCCGGATGTGAGGCTCTGACAGCGTTTCGTCTTCGGCGCGTGTTGCCGTCGACGGGATGGCGAGGCCAATGGCTGCTGCGAGCAAGATGGCCAGACGCATGAAAGACCTCCGCGGAGCACTACCTCCGGAAGGTCTTCCTCAACCAGTAAACGAAATCTTAAGCTACGCGGCGGCCATAAACCGTTCGACCTCGGTGACGAGATCGCGCAGGTGGAACGGCTTCGAGAGGACCTTGGCGTCCTTCGGGGCGTTCGATTTCGGGTTCAGCGCAACGGCGGCAAAGCCGGTGATGAACATGATCTTCATGCCGGGCGCGACCTCGGCCGCCTTCCGGGCGAGCTCGATGCCGTCCATGACCGGCATGACGATGTCCGTCAGCAGGAGGTCGAAGCTGTTGCCGTGCGACAGGCAATCAAACGCCTCGTCGCCCTGGGAAAACGAAGCGACTTCGTGGCCGGCCTTTTCGAGTGCCGTCGACAAGAAGCGGCGCATCGATTCGTCGTCTTCGGCGAGAAGGATTTTCGCCATCTTACTCTCTGCCCCCGTTAACCAATTACGTTGCCAGTTATAAGAGCCAGGTCGCAACTTCCGTGCCGCGGGAGAGTGTCCCCCTTTGGCGCGGCGGCCTTGCCATTCCGGGTCCGTCGGCTCGCACCCGAATAATGTCACAGTGTAAGGGCGAATCCCGGCGTTAGCCAAGGTCTTGCCTTCATTTCCCTTATTTTTCAACCTGCGGGCTAATCGCGGAGGGCTTGAAACAGCGTTACTTCAATGGTCCACTGTGCAACGCAAACCAAGGTTAAATCGCGTTGAGAATCGGAAGCGACCGCCGGAACGCTGCAATTGACCCTCCGTTCGAGGTGCTGGCACCGGCGGAGCAAACGCTGCCGTTCATTTTCTCGTCGCCACACTCTGGGCGTGTGTACCCCAAGGCCTTCCTGCAGGCGACCCGGCTGGACGGCACGGCCATCCGCCGCTCCGAGGACAGCTTCGTGGACGAGATCGTCGGTGCGGCGCCGAGCTTGGGTGCGCCTCTCCTCAAGGCCCACTTCCCCCGCGCCTTCGTCGACCCGAACCGGGAAGCCTATGAGCTGGACCAGGCGATGTTCGACACGCCGCTTCCGCAATACGTGAACACGCGCAGCCCGCGGGTGCTGGCCGGGCTTGGCACGATTGCCCGTGTCGTGCGCGACGGCGCCGAGATCTACAAGCACAAGCTCAGCTTCACGGAAGCGCTGGCGCGCATCGACACCTACTACAAGCCCTACCACGCGACGCTGCGCGGGCTGCTCGAGAGCACCCACAAGAAGTTCGGGCATGCGGTGCTGATCGACTGCCACTCGATGCCTTCGGTCGGTGGACCGCTGGACCAGGACATTGGCGCCTCGCGTCCCGACATCATCCTGGGCGACCGCTTCGGCACCTCGTGCGCGCGGCGGCTGACCGACACGATCGAGCGCGTGCTGACGCTGCAGGGCTTCGCCGTCGTGCGAAACAATCCGTATGCCGGCGGCTACACGACCGAGCATTACGGACGTCCGCTTGTCGGGCTGCACACGCTGCAGATCGAGATCAACCGCGCGCTCTACATGGACGAAGAGCGCATCGAGCGCACGGCGGGGCTGCGCCGCGTGACGGCCGCCTTCACGACGCTGATCCGCGCGATCTCCGAGATCGACTGGCGCTTCCTGCAACCGTCCATTCCGTCGGGCCAGGCGGCGCAATGAGCCTCAAGGTCCGCGCGGCCGAGGCGCAGGACATTCCCGCACTCGCCGCGATCTATGACCACCAGGTGCTGCACGGCTTTGGCACGTTCGAGGAGGTGCCGCCGGGCGAAGCCGCCTTTGCTTCCAAATGGGAGAGCGTGTGCCGCATGGGACTGCCGTTCCTTGTGGCTGCGGACGGATCCGGGATCGCCGGCTATGCCTATGCCTCTCCCTTCCGGCCGCGCAGTGGCTATCGCTACACGATCGAGGACTCGATCTATGTGCGCCACGACAGGCATGGACGCGGCGTGGGCTCCCTGCTGATGAGCCACCTGCTGCCAGCCTGCGCTGCCACCGGCGCCCGGCAGGTCATCGCGGTCATTGGCGACAGCCTGAATGCCGGCTCGATCGGCGTGCACGCCAAGTTCGGTTTCGTGCATGCAGGAACAATCCCCGGCGCCGGCTTCAAGCTGGGGCGATGGGTCGACCTCGTGTTCATGCACAAGGCACTCAATGGCGGGAATGAGACGCTGCCGCAGGGGCCCGGCGCGTGGACGCCTACGTAAAGGCCGCCTGAGCTGTCCTGCAAAAGAAAGAGGCCGCGAGGCTTTCGCCAGGCGGCCCAAGTTAAGGGAGGAAACGCCCAAGAAGGGCAACGGAGTAAGGGTTCGCCTTACTGCGCTGCACAATAATGGCAGGCGGAACCAATAAATCAAGTGTTAAATGTTCAGCGCCGGAAATTCACCACGTCTCAACCCATTGATTATACTCAATATTTTTTGACCCGTTGAGCTTAAATTTTGATCAGGTGACGTTGACGTCAATTTCGCTGCAATGCAGCAACACCCGCGACAGGTCCCGGAAATGCTGAAAGGCCACCTGCAAGACACATGCGAAGGCCGACCAATGCAGCTAAAACCCAAGCGCGCCGATTCCCCTCGAGCAACCTGCGAGGGAATGACCACCACCGGCCATGAGGCGAGATGCGGATCCTGATCTCCACCGATGCATGGGCTCCCCAGGTCAACGGGGTTGTGCGCACGCTCGAGAAGACATCGGAAGAGCTGACGCGCATGGGACACGAAGTGCGCTTCGTGACGCCGCAGGGCTTCTGGACGATCCCGATGCCGACCTATCCCGAGATCCGGCTGGCCATGTTCACACGGCCGAAGGTCGGACAGATCATCGAGGAGTTCCAGCCCGACCGCATCCACATCTCCACCGAGGGCACGCTGGGCCTGTCGATGCGTCGCAACTGCATGCAGCGGCGCCTTCCCTTCACGACCTCTTTCCATACGCGCTTTCCGGAATACATCCGCGCGCGCTTTGGCATACCGGCCTTCCTTCCCTATGCGGGGCTCAGATGGTTCCACGATCCCGCCACTGCCGTGATGGTGGCGACGCGGTCGCTGGAGAGCGACCTCAAGGCGCGCGGCTTCCGGAACCTGCGGCTGTGGTCGCGCGGCGTTGATACCGAGCGCTTCAAGCCCCGGGACAAGAGCTGGCTGAACCTGCCGCGCCCCGTGTTCCTCTATGTGGGGCGCGTCGCGGTCGAGAAAAGCATCGAGGACTTCCTGCGGCTCGACCTGCCGGGATCGAAGCTCGTGGTCGGTGACGGCCCGCTGCTTGAGGATCTCAAGATCCTCTATCCGGACGTGACGTTTGCCGGTCCGAAGTTTGGCGATGATCTCGCCCGCCATTATGCGGCCGCGGATGTCTTCGTGTTCCCGTCGCGGACGGACACGTTTGGCCTGGTGGTGCTGGAAGCGCTGGCGAGCGGCCTGCCCGTTGCCGCCTATCCCGTGCAGGGCCCTCTCGACATCATCGGCGACAGCCCCAGCGTCGGCACGCTTGATGAAGACCTGCGTGCTGCGGCGCTGCGCTCGCTCACGCTGGATCCGAAAGCCTGTCGCGACTTTGCCCTTGGTTATTCGTGGGAGGCCTGCACGCGGCAATTCGTCGAGAACCTGAACGCGGCGGGCTAGCTGACCCGATGCGCACCAGCTCCACCTGACATCACTGCGGTGGACCGTTCGGGCGGCTCAGAATGAAGGCTGTCACGCCCAGAAGAACCACCACCTGAACGACGAAGACTGTCGTGCTGACGCCTACCAGCCAACTCGTGACGAGTGTGAGCGCAATGGCAAACATCGCAGCCAGCTTGGCGTTGAGGCTGATGGCATGATGACGGTGCCAGTTCTCGATCAGGGGGCCGAAGTGCCTGTGCGACAGCAGCCACTGGTGAAGCGCCGGCGACGAGCGTGCAAAGGCATAGGCTGCCACGAGCAGGAATGGCGTGGTTGGCAGAAGCGGCAACACGGCGCCCGCAATCGCGAGACCCGTCGCCATGTAGCCGACCAGGAGCCAGATCGTTCGTCTCATTCCCGGAACACTAGCGCAGCTCCGCCTTCACGCGCGATGATTTCGTGGCAGCACCTGCGCTCCCGCTTTGCAGGAACGGCCACGGCTGCTGATGCCACTCATCTTCCCGAGGGCGCATGAGTTCAAATCCATCCGCCCGCTGCTTCAGGGCTTCGCCGGCGCGAAGAGTTCCCTGAACGCAACCAGGGCTGCCGGGTGATAGATGGTCGCGTGGGTTTCCGCATCGAAGCGCTGCAGCTTGTGCTGCAGGCCCGCAGGCGCCTTCTGGTCAAGGATTGTCGCAAGGCTTGCGGCATCGGCGGCGATTTCCGGCTGGCTGCTGGTCGCGATGTAGAGGGTCTTCCCGGCATGGTTTCGGGTAGACGAGGCGGATGGCGCGTCCTTCAGGATCCGTCGGTCATTCCACCAGAGGCTCGGATCAAATGCGATGTAGTGGTCGAACATCGCAGGCTCCCTCATGAACGTGTCCACGATGAAGAGGCCCGCGAGCGATTCTCCCACGATCGCCGATGAACCCGTCGTGCGATAGCGCCTGTTGATCTCGGGCATGAGCTCGTCGCGGATGAAGGCGCGGAATTTTTCGGCGCCGCCGACACGCGGTGCGATCTTGCGGTCCGCCTCGACGCGGGTTGGAGGCGTCATGTCCCTGCGTCTCTCGGTGTTCTCGATGCCCACCAGCACATGCGGGCGCATGGTCCCATTTCCCACGGAGACCTGCACCAGCCCCGCCACATGCAGGAAATCTTCCTGGATGCCACCATCCGGCATGTAGATCACCGGAAGCGCCTTGCCTGGGGCTTCGCCGTAAACTGGTGGCACGTAGACATTGATGGTGCGCTGCTCGCCGAGGACGGTGGAACTGATCCTGAATGTCTCGCCGATGACGAGTGGCTGCGAAGGCGACGACGCCACTGTTCCACTGGCCTCAGCCCAGGTGATCGCTGACAACTGGCACAATGCTGCCAGAAGGAATGCCATGGCCCGTCGCATTTCTGATCCCCCACTTTTGGTCATGCACGCACGCTAGCAGAAACCGAGACCTCGTCCCAAGTCGGCGTTTGATTGCCCGATGGGTTTCGACGGCTCGCGTCCGCGACAGGCTGTTACACTTCCGCCTGAAATGTGCCGCTTCGCCCCGGAAGGATCGCCTTCCTATTTTTGTAGTTACATAACAGGCAGCGATCGTGTATGAATGGGACGAGGCCAAGCGGCAGGCCAACCTGCGGAAACACGGCGTGGATTTTTCACTGGTTGATCGGTTTGAGTGGGAGTACTCCATTTCGACCGAGGACAAGTCGGAGCGCCATGGCGAGCAGCGCATGATTTCGATTGGACCGATTGGGCTCAGGCTTCATGTATTGGTCTGGACGTCACGGGGTGAGACCGTGCGCATTATCAGCCTACGCCTTGCGAACAAGCTTGAGAGAAAGCGCCATGAAAAGGAGTTCTAATTCTCGCAGTGTGAAGGATCCCGACAATCCGCCCCTTACACGTGCGCAGTTGTCACGTTTCCGTCCTTCGCGGGAGGTTGTTCCGCATATCGTGGAGGCCTACCTGAAGCGCAAGGGGCGGCCGCCGCTTGGAGATGAACCCAAGGTTCAGGTGACGCTTCGCCTGGACACCGCGGTGATTGCGCACTTCAAGGCGCGCGGGCCGGGATGGCAGACGCGGATCAATGAGGCGCTCGTGAAGGCCATCACGCCGAAGGGCCACGCCCGCAAGAAGACAACACGCTGAGCACGGCCTGCCCTGCCGGCCGACCGCGTGCGGTGCTTTTTCGGGGACAGTTTGAATCCATACCCCGCACGCAGGCGAGACGTCATGTCATATTCCCCGCACATCTCTTGTGAAATAGCCTCCGGTCCATAGCTGATTCGCGGGCCAAAGCGGCCGGCGACATGCATGAGGCGGCACCGCCATGAACAGTGCCTACTGGCGCCTGTATGTACCCAAGCTCGTTACGGTCCTGCGGGACGGCTACGACCTGAAGCGGTTCATCGCCGATTTCAGTGCCGGGCTGACGGTGGCCATTGTTGCCCTGCCGCTGTCGATGGCGCTGGCCATTGCGAGCGGCGTGACGCCCGATCGCGGCCTGTTCACGGCGATCGTCGCCGGGTTCCTCATTTCGGCCCTCGGCGGAAGCCGCTTCCAGATTGGCGGGCCGACGGGCGCCTTCGTTGTCGTCGTCTTCAATGTCGTCGCGCAGCACGGCTATGACGGCCTGGTGATAGCGACGCTAATGGCGGGGGTGATGCTGATCCTGGCGGGGTTTGCGAAGTTCGGCACGATCATCAAGTACATTCCCTCTCCCGTCGTGACGGGCTTCACCAGCGGCATCGCGCTTATCATCTTCTCGAGCCAGGTTGCTGAAGTCCTTGGCCTGTCGCTCGAGAAAACGCCTGCGGAATTCATCGAGAAATGGATGGCGTATGGCGGCGCGCTGCACACCATCGACCCTGCAACAACATTTGTGGCGCTGTGCTCGCTGGCCATCATCATTGCCTGCCGCCTGTGGCGTCCGCAGTGGCCCATGTTCCTGCTTGCTGTTCTGGCAGGCGCGCTCATCGTTCATTTCGCAGGGCTGCCCGTGGCAACCATCGGCCGGCGCTTCGGCGAGTTACCGCAGATGCTGCCCTCCCCATCCCTGCCCGACATCACGCTCGAACGTATCCGGACCCTGCTGCCGGAAGCCTTCACGATTGCCTTCCTGGCAGGCGTCGAGTCCCTGCTGTCCGCGGTTGTCGCCGACGGCATGACGGGCCGCCGGCATCGCTCGAACTGCGAACTTGTCGCTCAAGGCATTGCCAACATTGCCTCCGTTGTCTTCGGCGGCATTGCCGCCACGGGCGCGATTGCGCGCACAGCCACGAACATCCGCTCGGGCGCCTACTCGCCGATCGCCGGCATGCTGCACGCCGCGTTCATCCTCCTGTTCATGCTGTTCCTGTCGCCGCTCGCCAGCTTCATTCCCCTGGCGAGCCTCGGCGCCGTGCTGGTGGTCGTCGCCTTCAACATGGCCGAGATCCACACGTTCCGGCATCTCCTGAAGGCGCCTCCCGGCGATCGCGTCGTGCTCCTCACGACCTTCGGGCTCACGCTGCTCACCGACCTGACGACGGCCATCGAGATCGGCGTGGTGCTGGCTGCCGTGCTGTTCATGCATCGCATGGCCGGCGTCGTGCAGATTGGCGCCCAGGGCAGCGTGTTCGAGGATGACGTCGACGACTACAGCCGCGAGCGGCATGTCTACCAGGGTCCCGACAATCGCCCCGCGGGCGTCGAGATCTTCCGCATCAATGGTCCCTTCTTCTTTGGAGCCGCCGCGCGCCTCGGCGACATCATCAATGACCTGCAGGCGCCACCGCGCGTGTTCATCCTGAGGATGGGCAATGTTCCGCTGATCGACGCATCCGGGGCGGCGGCGCTCGAGAAGTTCATCGACGATGCCGCCATGCGCGGAACGCGCACCATCCTCTCGAACGTGCAGCCTGACGTAAGGAAAGTGCTCGATGACCTCGGACTTTCGAGCAAGCCCAAGGTCACCCTTGTCAAAAACCTCGAGAAGGCACTGTTGCTGGCGAAGGATTAAGGTTTCCGGCGGGTAGCCCTCCGGGCGTGACAGGTTGCCAAACGGCGCGAACTTGCCTATTCGCAAGCGCAAAGAGCATTGCACCTGCTCGGCACCAGTGACTTCCACGGAGCGGACGATGTCGACCGAAAAGCTGATCGAAGGCTATCGCACGTTCAAGGCCACGACGTTCAAGCGGGACGAGGAGACCTACAAGGGGCTCGCGACCACCGGCCAGCAGGCCAAGGTCCTGATCATCGGCTGCTCTGACAGCCGCGTTTCCCCCAGCGTCGTGCTGGGCGTCAAGCCCGGCGAAGTCTTCCAGGCGCGCAACATCGCCAATATCGTGCCCGCCTACCGCAAGAATCCGGGGCCACGATCCATTGGCGCAGTCGTCGAATTCGCGGTGAAGGTGCTCAAGGTGAACGACATCGTCATCAAGGGACACGCGCGCTGCGGTGGCGTGGAAGCGCTGGTGAACAGGGCGTCGAACCTGCCGGAAACAGAGTACCTGGAGCCCTGGGTGGAAGTCGCGGCGCCAGCGCGCGCCATGTTTCCCAAGAACTTTGACTCACTGCCTGCCGACAAGCAGCGCCTGGCTGCCGAGCTTGCCGTGATCCGCAACAGCATGAACAACCTTGAGACCTATCCCTGGGTCAAGGAAGGCATGCAGGCTGGCAACCTGCAGATCCATGGCTGGCATTTCGACTTTTCGACCGGCGTGCTCCTGCGCTTCGACGAAAAACTTAACGACTGGGTTGATGTCTGATCCGCGGGACGTCACACTGCGCTGAAATGCAGGCTGCGTCACAGTTCCCACCCGCCTGACGGAGGGGCCGGGCCGCTTGCTGCACTGCGGCAAAGCGGGTATACCCGCGCCTCACAACTCCAAGACATTCAAATGAATCTGCGCAACATCGCCATCATCGCCCATGTCGACCACGGGAAAACGACGCTCGTAGACCAGCTTCTTCGCCAGAGCGGAACCTTCCGCGAGAACCAGCAGGTCATGGAACGGGCCATGGACTCCAACGAGCTTGAGCGCGAGCGCGGGATCACCATCCTTGCGAAGTGCACGAGCGTCGACTGGAACGGCACGCGCATCAACATCATCGACACGCCGGGCCACGCCGACTTCGGTGGCGAAGTCGAGCGCATCCTCTCGATGGTGGATGGCGTCGTGCTCCTGGTGGACGCTGCCGAAGGCGCCATGCCGCAAACGAAGTTCGTGACCACGAAGGCCCTGAAGCTGGGCCTGAAGCCCATCGTCGTCGTCAACAAGATCGACCGCCAGGACGCGCGCGCCCACGAGATCCACACGGACGTGTTCGACCTGTTCGCGGCGCTGGACGCCACCGACGAGCAACTCGACTTCCCCACCCTTTACGCCAGTGGCCGTTCCGGGTGGGCCGTGCGCGACCTCGAGAAGGACGAGCGCAAGGACCTGACACCGCTGTTCGAGACCATCGTCTCGCACGTGCCGCCGCCGGCCATCGCGGCGAAGGCCACAAGTGACCACCCCTTCTCGCTGCTTGTCCGCGTGATCCAGTCGGATCCGTATCTCGGCCGCATCCTGACGGGACGCATCGAGTCCGGCATTGCCAACACAAACCGCACGATCAAGGTGCTCTCGCGCGAGGGCGAGCTGATCGAGCGCGGCCGCATCACGAAAGTCCTTGCTTTCCGCGGCCTGACACGCGTTCCGGTCGAGGAAGCCGGCGCTGGCGACATCGTTGCCATTGCCGGCCTGACGGTTGCGGGCGTGGCCGACACGCTCTGCGATCCGGAAGTGCTCGTGCCGATTCCGGCGAACCCCATCGATCCGCCGACCATCGCGATCACCATCGGCATCAACGACTCGCCGTATGCGGGCCGCGAAGGCTCGAAGGTGCAGAGCCGCGTCATCCGCGAGCGCCTGATGCGCGAAGCCGAAAGCAACGTCACCATCAAGGTGCGCGAGACCGAAAACGCGGATGCGTTCGAAGTGGCCGGTCGTGGCGAACTGCAGCTGGGCGTGCTCATCGAAACGATGCGCCGTGAAGGATTCGAGCTGTCTATCTCGCGCCCGCGCGTGCTGTTCCGCCAGGGGGAGAACGGCGAGCGGCTTGAGCCGATCGAGGAAGCCATCATCGACGTCGATGACGCCTATTCGGGCGTGGTGATCGAGGCGATGAGCCTTCGCAAGGGCGAGATGACGGACATGCGCCCGTCGGGCGGCGGCAAGACGCGCCTGA
>CAZYFM010000114.1:0-10603 GCA_964646885.1 uncultured Flavobacteriaceae bacterium | reverse complement strand
CTTCGCACCTGCACCACCACCCCATAGACCCCACCATCCCCCTCGCGTACTGTCCCCAAATCACAGGGGCGCGAGGGCAGGGTGCTGGATACCGTTGAACGGTTCATGTTTGGCCACAGACGCGCACTGCTGGCCGCGTTCGTCCTGCTGACGGTCGCAGCCGGCTGGGTCGCCAGCACGCTCAAGTTTGACACCGAGATCGAGCGCCAACTGCCGTCCGACCACCCTTACGCCCGGACGGCGCTGGAGTTCCGGGACCGCATCGCGGGCCTCAATGCGCTGCAGATTGTCGTCGAGCCGGAAAAGGGTACGATCTGGAACGTGGCCTTCCTGCGCAAGCTCTACGAGGTCACCCAGGAGGTCGGCTTCCTTCCCGGCATCTCGCCTGAGTCAGTGGCCTCGCTCTGGACACCCAACACGCTCGTCTACCAGTCAACCGAGGGCGCCGTCGAAGGGCGCCAGCTCATTCCCGGGACCGTCGTCGTCGACCAGCTGAACGACGCCGATGTCCAGCAGATCCGGAACGACGCCTACAAGGGCGGGTACCAGGGGCGCCTGTTCGCGCTCGATGCCGGCTCGGCGATGATCCATGCCGCGGTCGCGCCCGTCATGCCGGATGGCAAGCCGACCGACCTGATCGCCGTCGCGGGTGAGCTCGAAAAGAAAATCCGCGCGCGTTTCGAGAAAGACGGCATCAGCATCCGCATCATCGGCTTCACCAAGTTCGTGGGCGACATCTCGGACGAGGCTGTCAACGTCATCTACTACTTCGTCCTCGCCTTCCTGCTGAACGCAGCAGCGGTCTGGTTCTACTGCCGCTCCGCGCGTCTGACGCTGGCCACGGTCCTGTGCTCGGCCGCCTCGGTCGTTTGGATGCTGGCACTCATCCCGCTGCTCGGACTGCGCCTGCATCCGCTGGGGCTCGTCATTCCCTTCCTCGTCTACATCATCGGCGTCTCGCACGGCATCCAGCAGCTGAACCTGTTCCTGTCGGCCATTCTCCACGGGAATGGCGCAGAGGTGGCGGCGCGTCGAACGTTTCGCCGGCTGCTCATGCCAGGCTTCTTCGCGATCGTGACGGCCATGGTCGGGTTTGCGGCGCTGCTGCTCATGCCGATCCCCTTCGTTTCGGACCTTGCGATCATTGCCCTCGTCGGCATGGGTCTGAAGCTGCTGTCGAACCTCGTCATGCTGCCGCTGGCGATCAGCTACGTTGAGTTCAGCCCGGCCCGCATCGAGCAGGAACGAAGCCTGGCGACGGCGCGGGAGCGCTTCATGGCGGCCTTTTCCCGCGACGCGCGACCGGGGCCCGCAATCGCCGTTCTGGCCTTCGCGGTGGTGCTGTCCGCCGCCGCGGTGTGGAACGCAAGGGACGTGGGCGTCGGCCACCAGCGCCCAGGCGTCCAGGAACTGTGGGAGGATGCACGCTACAATGTCGATGCGCAGGCAATCACGAAGGACTATGCGCTCGATCTCGACACCTTCGTGGTGGTTGCCGAGGCCCCGGTGGATGCCTGCGTGGACTATGAGGTCATGTCCCTCATTGAACGCTTCGGCATCCACATGCGCGGCGTGCCCGGCGTGAAGTCCGTCATGTCCCTGCCGGAAGCCTCGCGCCTCGTCTATTCGATCCTTCAGGAGGGGAACCTCAAGTGGCGCGTGCTGCCGCACGTGACCGACGTTCTCGCCGTCACCACCGCAGCCATTCCCGACACGACAGGCCTCAGGAACGCCGACTGCTCGATCATGACCCTGGCCATCTACCTGACGGACCACAACGACGAGACCTTGCGGCGTGTCGCGGAAGCCGCAGAAGCCTTCGTCGCCGGAAACAGGATGACCGGCGTTACCTTCCATCTGGCCACCGGCAATGGCGGCGTGCTGCACGCCATCAACGATGCGATCCGCGAAGCGCGGGTCACGGCACCGCTGCTGGCGCTCGGCGTGATCGCGATCCTGATCTTCGCGGCCTACCGCGACTGGCGTGCCGTCCCGTGCTGCGTGGCGCCCCTGGCGGTGGCCAACGCGCTCGGCCTCTGGCTGCTGAGCTGGCTCGGTCTCGGGCTGACGGTCTCAACCTTGCCGATCTTCGTTCTGGCCATCGGCATCGGCGTCGACTACGGGCTCTATCTTTACCAGCGCATCGAGGTACACCTGCACCAGGGCATGGCGATGACGGACGCCTTCACCAAGTCGATGCAGGAAGAGGGCATGGCCGTCGTCTACACCGCACTCACCGTCGCCCTGGGCGTCGGCTGCTGGGCCTTCTCCGGCCTCAAGTTCCAGGCCGACATGGGCTGGCTGCTCGCCTTCCTCGTGCTGGTGAACGCCCTGGGCGCCGTCACCATCCTGCCGTCCATGGCGGTGCTGCTGGACAAGGTGCTGCCGCGGAAGCGATAGCTTGCCCGGGGTGAGACAGCATTCTCCATGGCCGCGTGGCCGTGCCACGTCTAATGTCCGGCCATGACGAAATCACTTCTCTACGGCGACGTTCCTCCCGACCTGGCGGAAACTCCACCCGGCAGCGTTCAGGTCTCGCCTCTCGTGCCGGGGGCCGAGAACCTCGAGACGCTCGCGCCAGAAAGCTGCGACGGCCTCGTCATGCGCGCGCCGTCGAACACGATTGAACGCCGGCATGACATCGCGCTGGCAATGCGAGCGCTGCGTCCTGGCGCGCCCTTCACGATCCTCGCCGCCAATGACAAGGGTGGGTCGCGCCTGAAGCGCGAACTTGAGGCCTTTGGCGTGGAGACCGACGACAGCCCGAAGCGCCACCACCGCATCTGCACGGGAAAACGTCCGGCAGCGCTGACCGGCATCGACGAAGCGGTGGAGGAGGGCGCCCTGAGGTTCCGCGAGGAGCTCGGCATTGCGACCCAGCCCGGCATCTTCAGCTGGGACCGCGTCGACGTGGGTTCGACGGTGCTGCTCGAGGTCATGCCGAAACTCTCGGGCCGCGTAGGCGATTTCGGCTGCGGCTATGGGCTGCTGTCGGCGTCCGTCCTGCGCAGCGAGACCGTCACTGCCGTGACCGGCTATGACGTTGACCGCAGGGCCGTCGCCGCCGCGCGCATGAACATCGCAGATCCACGCTTCTCCGCCGTCTGGGTCGACATCGCCGGCAAGGGCGTTGGCGTGACAGGTCTCGATGCGATCGTCATGAACCCGCCCTTTCATCGCGCCGGCGTCGAGGACCAGTCCCTCGGCGTCACCATGATCCAGCGTGCCGCCGAAGCCCTGCGCACAGGAGGCACGCTCTGGCTGACCGCCAACCGCCATCTGCCCTACGAAGCCGTACTGAAAGCCTGCTTCAAGCGCGTGCGCCTCGTGAAGGAGGCCGAAGGCTTCAAGGTCTTCGAGGCCCTGAAATGACCAGGGCCGTCGAGACCATGCGGCTCGACCGCCTCCTGTCGAACCTCGGCTATGGCTCGCGCCGCGAGATCGGCCGGATGACGAAGGCGGGCTGGATCACGCTCGACGGCGTGGTCCTGAAGGACGAAAGCCAGCGCGTGAAGCTTGAGCCCGACCTGCCGACGCGCCTGAAGGTGCAGGGCGAGGCGCTCGACCCGCTGCCGGGCCTGGTCCTGATGCTGCACAAGCCGCTCGGCGTCACCTGCTCGCACAAGGAAACGGGAGCGCTCATCCACGACCTGCTGCCCGCGCGCTGGCGGGCGAGGGACCCGGCGCTCTCCACCGTGGGACGCCTCGACAAGGAAACCTCGGGCCTGATCCTGCTGACGGACGACGGGGAACTGCTCCACCGCATCATCTCGCCGAAGCATCATGTCCCCAAGACCTATGTCGTCGAGCTCGACCGCCCGCTCAAGGGAGACGAGGGCGAGACCTTTGCATCCGGCACGCTGATGCTGGAAGGCGAAACCACGCCACTTCTGCCCGCCGACCTCGTTGTCACCGGCGAGCGCAGAGGGCGACTCACGCTTCACGAGGGCCGCTATCACCAGGTCCGCCGCATGTTCGCCGCGATTGGCAACCACGTCGTCAGCCTCCACCGCGACACGATCGGGTCTCTCGTCCTGCCTGCAGACCTCGCCGCGGGTGACTATCGCCTCATGACCGAAGCCGACATTGCGCAGGTATTTGCGAAGGCGCCGGGGTAGAAGCCCGATGCCGTTGTGCCGATCACGGCCCGGCGCTATACCGCTCCCTGTTGACGTGATACGCCGCCAGCAGGAACGACCGCCAAACGCGCCCGGCGCCGATGGCCACGTGTAAGGGAACCCGACACCATGAAACGCATGCTGCTTGCAGTGGATGGAACGCACTCCGGCATCACGGCCCGCACCTTTGGCTTGAAGTGGGCTCAGCGGCAGGGCGCCGAAGTGACCGGCCTCGCCGTCCTGGACGTGGACGCCATGACGGGTGCGGAGGCGGTCCCGCTCGGCGCGTCTTCCTACAAGGCCCATCGGGACGAACAGCATGTGCAGGCGGACCGCAAGTACCTCGACGCACAACTGAAGGCCTTCACGACATCGGCAGCGGGCCTCGGCGTCAAATCATCCGAGATCCTGTCATCGGGTGACCCGGTGGAGGCCATCGTGACGGAAGCAGACGTCCATGACGTCATCGTGATGGGACGGACGACCACATTCGACCTGGGTCAGGAGACACCATCACTCGACATCGTCACGCGCCTGCTCGGTGCGGCGCCACGGCCAGTCATCGTCACGCCCGATGCGGGCACGGCCGACGGAGACGTGCTGGTCGCCTATGACGGCAGTGTTTCCTCCGTCCGCGCCCTGCAACTCTTCGCGCTATTGGGTGACGCATGGCGGAAGAACCGCGTCGTGGTGCTCACCGTCGATGAAACGACCGACAGGGCAGCCCGACTTGCACAACGGGCGACGAGCTATCTCGCGGCACATGGCTATGCCGCTACGGCGCGTCCGGTGACATCCGCGCGCGAGCCCGTGAATGTCATTCTTGAAGTGGCGGGAGAAATGCAGGCGGGCCTGATTGTTCAGGGGGCGTTCGGCAACCGCAGCTGGCTGGATTTCCTTCTGGGATCAACCACAACTGCCATGCTCAAGGACTCGAAGATCCCGCTTTTCATGTCGCACTGACCGACAGGTTCATCAGAACGGCTTTGCGAGAATGCGTCGTGCCTCGTTGGCGACGGCCTGCGATATCACGCGGAAATGCTCGGCATAGGCGACACCGTTTCGCCAGGCGACGGCGATGGAGCGGCTGGCGCTCCAGTCCGAGATCGTCAGGCGGGTGACCATGTTCTCGCCGCCTGCCTCGGATCGCAGGTAAAGCTCGGGCAGCAGGGCAAATCCCAGGCCCGACCCGCACATCTGGCGCAGGCTGTCGAGGCTGGTGCCCTCGTAGTCTTCGAGCAGCGTCGCCCCAAGCTGTTCGCAGGCATCGCGCACCTGCACATAGGAATGGTGGCGCCTGTCGAGGCTGAGGAAGCTCACGCCCGCAAGGTCCTTCCGTCGCACCTTGGCCAGGCGCGCGACGGGGTGCTCCGGCACACAGACGACGTGGAGCGGCTCGCGGAACAGCGGTTCCACATGCAGGTCGCTGCCGACAACCGGCAGCGGTGACAGCAGCATGTCAAGATCGCCGCCCGCAAGCTCACGCTGCTGATCGCCTGGAATGCCTTCGCGGATATAGAGCCTCATGTCCGGAAAGCGGCGATGCAGGGACGCAATGATGTTGGGCATGAGGTAGGGACCCAGCGTTGGCGACACGCCAAAGCGGATGGTGCCTGCCATCTTCGCCTTCGAGCGCCGGGCAAGATCTTCGATATCCTTCACGCCCAGCAGTACGTTTCGCGCGCGTGCCACGACTTCGCGGCCGATCGGCGTGAGCTGGACCGGGTGCTCGTTGCGCTCGACGAGCGTGACGCCCAGGCGCGCCTCCAGGGCACGGATCTGCTGGCTCAGCGTGGGCTGCGAGACATGGACGGCGTCGGCCGCACGCCTGAAGTTCCGGTGATCTGCGATGGCCACAAGATAGGCAAGCTGGCGAAAGGAACTCATGGCGTCCTCCGATAGAGAAAACCTATCAAAAGAAAGCACAAGTTTCAATTGTGACAATCACCGGACGCACCCCACCTCACCAGTTTGAGGGAGCCGCCATCCGGCAGCCCCCCAGATCATGCCTGAACATCAACCAAGGGAATTCAGCATATGAAGCGTTCCGTCCTGACCCTGTCCGGCCTTGCCGGACTTGCCATGCTTGCTGCGACGCCGGCCATGGCCTCCGGCGCGGCCAGCTGCGCCAAGCCGACGGCTGCCGATCTTGATGCGCAGTTCAATGCCTTCAACTCGGCCTGGGCCACCAAGAGCCCGGACGCCGTCACGGCACTGTTCGATGACGACGCAGTGCTCCTCGCGACGGTCGCCAATGTCCCGCGCACGGACCACGCTGGCATCCGCGACTACTTCGTGAAGTTCCTGAAGAACAGCCCGGTGGGCAAGATCGACACCACGACGCTCAAGGTCGGTTGCGACTGGGCCCTGCGTGCAGGCACCTGGACCGTCACGCTGACCGACCCGGCCAACGGCAAGAAGACGGATGTGAAGGCGCGCTACACGTTCCTCTACCAGCTTGAAGACGGAAAGTGGAAGATCGAGCACCTGCACTCGTCAATGATGCCGGAAAAGCTCTAATCGCTAGTCGGCCGAACTCCCCCTGCGGCAGGTTTATACCCGCGCAGGGGAATTCTCTGCTGCACGCCTCCGCTACGGCGATGAGATGTCCCACCACGTCGCATCCCACCCACCCGGGTCCGTAACGCCTGGTGATGCGAGGCCGCGGCTCACGGCGACGTCATAGGATTGTCTCTGGGCGGCCAGCATGGCAGCTATGGCAGCCTCCACGGCTGACGCGCTGGCAGGCGTGATCCCGGAAAGGATGTTCCCGAGTCCGATTTGCGCCTGAACAAGCGCCTGGGGCGCGTCAGGTCCAAGCAGCATTTTTATGCGCTCAGCGCGATCATAGGCAACCTGAACGTCTGCCGTGGAGTAGCCCGACGCCGTAGTTAGCCCCGATTGCGACGTGCCAACTCCCGCTCCCGCAGTTGGAGGCGAAGCCTCCGGCTTCTCGACGCAACCCGACAGAAGCAGCGGCACCGAAATCGTCAAAGCAAGCTGGAATGCTCGCATGTCAACCTCCCTCAGTAGAGTTTCACGTTGAGACCGATCCCGTAGACCGTCTTGTCGCCCTCGAAGAAATCACTGTCAGGTTGGGAACCACCGCAACAGACTCCCGAGTTTCCGTTTGACGAGTAGTCGGCGTGCTGCGCGAACACATCAACCGAGAAGCGGCTGTTGATCTGGTAGGAGACGCGTGCCTCAGCTGTCACGATGTCCTGCTCGGTCCGACCCGGCGCCGTGACGAAACCCTGGAAGCCGTCCTCGTAGTTGCGATGTTCAAACCCAATTTTTGCCTTTGCATGGACATGCGGCACAATCATGCCACGTACAGTGAGTTCGGCTCCCCATGCGTCGTATGCCCAGTTCAGGCCTTCGCTGTCATTCAAGCCATAGTGCGCTGTGCCGCTAACAATGACGCGCCCACCCTGGATGAAATAGTCCCCGCCGGCTTCAAGCCTCAGGTAGGTGGCATCACGATCGTTCAGGTCCATGTCCGGGAATTCGACATTGTAGTCGCTGAACGAAACGCTCGCGCCGCCGCGAATGCGCCATGCCGGCGACAAGTCTCGCAGCAACTGGAATCCGACGGTGTGGCCATCGAGTCCGATCGCCGCGACATCAATTCCTTGCTCCCACCGGTAGCGGTAGTAGATCTGTACATCGACGCCATCCAGCGTGACGTTGTAGAAGATCGTTGGGCTCAGGATGAAGTTGTTGTAGTCGTGGTAGGTGCCGATACCGGGCGGGCTTGTGGGCACAGTGTCAACGTAGAACAGTGCCGATCCCGATAGGGCAATGCCAACCGCTTCCCTGCTGGACAGGGAATGAATGTAGTTGCCGTCGATGACGACGCGGCTGAACGCGCTTTCAGTGTCGAGGCGTGTGCCGGGAGGGTTTTGCAGAAACGTCTTGTCGGGTGCGAGTTGCACATTTGTGTCGACGCCGTACTCAACGCGGAGGGTTGCGTTGACCGCATCCATTCCGAAAACCGGATCGCCTACAAAGGCACCGGAGTGTGTGCCTTCGAAACCCGCAAACGCGGAAGCTGAGCTGAATGTGGCCAGCCCAAGTGCGCCCAGCACCATAGCCTTGTTCATGATGGCCCTCTCTCATCCGGGACGTAGGAATAGGTTCCAGTGTCCGTCGGTCGTGATCATTAGGACAGTTTTCGGGCGTGACCAATGACCGAGGCGGGGCAAGTGCCTCATTCACCTGATAGCGGCGTGGATTCCGGCGGGCTGTGGCGAGCAAGCCTCAGCAAACAGGAATGATTTGCAGGAACGCCGATCTTATCGTTCGTCCTTCCAGTGATACCAGACATACATCGCGCGCTGCCCGATGCGGCGGAACGGGGTGAGGGGACCACGGCCGGGAAGGGCGCCCTCGAAGATCGGTAGCCGTGGCACGCTCTTTCCAGCGACCAGCTGTGCCATCCGCCGGCCTGCCTGCGCTGAATACATCACGCCATTTCCGCCATAGCCCATCGCATAGAACACCTGCTGCGCCGGATCGGGCTGCACGATGCGGGGCATCATGTCGTGGCTGACATCAACCCAGCCCCACCACGAATAATCGATCTGGATGTCGCGCAGGGCAGGGAACTTCGCCGCGATACCGTCCTTGAGGACCTGCAGGTGGCGCGGATGGGCCGCATCGGCACCGGTGATCGCACTGCGGCTGCCGATCTGCAGGCGATTGTCGGGCAGGAGCCTGTAGTAGAAGCGAAGCGTCCGTGTGTCGGTGAGCACGAGCTTCGTCCTGAAATTGCAGGCATCGATCTCGGCGCGCGTGAGCGGACGCGTGACAACCGAGTTCGACAGGATCGGCATCAGCCTGTGCCGCGTCAGCGGGTGCAGTCCCGTCGCCGTATAGGCGGCCGTCGCGATCGCAACGGCACGCGCCTTGACCATGCCACCCGGCGTGCGCAGGTAATGGGCGCCACCCCGCATCGACCAGTCGATGACTTCGCTGGAGGTATGGATGCGCGCCCCGAGTTCGCGGGCGCGGGCGGCATAACCAAAGGCGAGCTTTGCGGCATGGACGCCGATGCCGTCGGGTTCATGCATCGCGCCGGCCGCTTCCTCGTCGGCGAGGTAGTCGCGCCTGAGTTCATCGCGTCCGATGATCCGCGTGCCATAGCCGAAGGTGTCATTCAGGAGACGGCTCTCCGACTCCAGTGCCGCCATGCGGTCGGGCTTGTGCGCAATGTAAAGGTGGCCCCCATCCTGGGGCTCGCAGTCAATGCCGCGGATCAGGTCGCGGAAGACGTCGAACGCCTCGCCGATCTCGGCATGCATCCCCTTTGCGACATCAAGGCCCCAGCGCTGGATCCATTGCGAGCGCTTCAGGCGTCCGGACGAAATCTGCGCCTGGCCGCCATTGCGCGTGCTGCAACCCCACGCCACGCCATTGGCCTCCAGCACCGTCGCGCGGATGCCGTGATCCTTGGCCAGGTGAATGGCGCAGGAGAGGCCGGTATAGCCCGAACCGATCACCGCAACATCGACATCCATGTCGGCCGCGACGGGGCCATCATCGGCAGGTGGCTTGCCTGCCGTCGCGACCCAGTAGGTCGGGGCGTAGTCGCGCCCCGCGCCAACGCCGGTGTCGGCGATGGGATCATAATGCGGATCATAGGCATTAATTCCCATGAGCTCAGGCTCCCGTGCGGGGTGCGATGGGCGGGCGATCCTTGCGGAAGGCCCGCTTGACCGCGACCTTGCCGTCGCGCAGCGTGAAGAGGTCGCAGCCCTGGACCTCGATGCGTGCGCCATCCGCCCGCGTCGCGCGGAACACCCACTCCGACACGGCACGATCACCGGCAACGAAATGGCCGGTCACGTCCCAGCGCACATCCGGCATCGCTGCCCACACATTCTCGAATGCCGCCTTCACGGCCGACCGTCCGACGTGGCGCGCGCCGTGTTCTTCCGGTCCGGCGGCCGTCTCGAACACGCAGTCCTCGGTCATCAGCGAAACAACCTTCGCCGCATCATGCGCGTTGAAGGCAGAGAACATCTCGTCGAGCAGTCCGGTGATTGTGGCATTCGAAGACAAGTCAGGCATCCTTTCAAATGGGACCATATGCAAGACCCGCATGACAAAGCGGCGGGGCGTGCTACGCTGCGGCCGACGTTATTTCACAACAGGTCCAGAGGAAACCCCATGACGATCGATTTCAGGATCCCGCCCGAAGCCCAGGCCATTCGCGAGCGCGTGCGCAAATGGGTGCACGACGAATGCGTACCCGCAGAAAAGCGCCTGATCGACGGCGAGGACTACAAGAAGGTGCTCGGCGAGCTCCGCAAGAAGGCCCGCGCCCAGGGCCTCTGGTGTCCCTTCATCCCCAAGGAATATGGCGGCATGGGACTTGGGCCCCTGGCCAATGCGCTCGTGCAGATGGAACTCGGCGAAAGCTATCTCGGCGCCCTCTCGATGAACACCCAGGGTCCCGACGACGCGACCATGCTCACGCTCCT
>CAZYFM010000113.1:2553-10689 GCA_964646885.1 uncultured Flavobacteriaceae bacterium | reverse complement strand
CAACCCCTTGCTCGCCACCCCGAACAGCGGAACGATCGACCCGTCACGCGGCACGTCATCCCTCGTAGATCGAAGTGCGAGATCCAGCCGAACCACCCGGCAGGCCCAGCGTCGCCACGATCGGCACGTAGTTCGCCGCCTTGAGCCGCGCCTTTCCCTGCCGCGCGGCCAGTACCGTCTCCTCCTTCGCCGACGTTCCAAACATCGGCGCAATCAACACCGCCAGATTCGCAACTACCGCCTCTTCGTACCCTGGCGGCAGCGCAAACGACGTCGATAGCGACAACGTCGACGTCAACTCGCGGTCCATAGTCAGGTAGCACGTCATCGCCTCAGACGGCACCGGATAGAAGTAGAACGTCGCGTTCGGGTACGACATCCGCGGATAGACGGCCTCCGGAGTCGCCTGTACCGTCTTATTCGGGATCGCCTGGTACTCGGCATCCGTGGCGATCGTCAACGGGGAGTCCGCCCCGTCGATTCGCACGAACGCCGAATCGACACGCACCGGACGACCTCCGGATAGCCCCGTCGACGAGTACGACGCCGTCCCAGCGACCAGCGTTAGCGTTTCCTGCGTCCTGACGTAGATCATCAGTCGCTCGGTCGCCCACGCCGACAGCATCCGGTTGAGCCGACGCAGGATGCGCTCCGCATCGGCAGACGACAACGGCGTATCAGTCGCTAGTTCCCCGATCTCTGCCGCCGCGTCCTCAACGATGTCCCGCGCTGTCGTCATAGCTTCGTTCCGGTCGCCATCAGGTTATGTTGCGGAAGCCGCGTTGTCGTGATCCCGTCAAAGCCGGCGGCCCACAAAGCATCGCGTAGCGTGTCGCTCGTGAATCCGCTGTGGTGCGCCATGTAGGGCACGGATTCGATCAGCCGCCCATGCCCATAGATCATGTCCAACCCGCAGATCGGACCGGCCGGCGACTCGTACAGCACGTCAGTCGTCGCCTTCACGTCCTCAAGGTCGGGCACCATGATGACCGCATGACCTCCGGCCCTCAGCACCCGGAAGAACTCCCGCAGCGCCGTCCGCACCTCGTGCGGATACAGGTGCTCCAACGAGTGCGACGAGTACACGACGTCGAACTCTCCGACGTCGCCCAAGTCCGTCATGCTTGCCACTACGTCAGGCTTATGCTGCGGGTCTATGTCTAATCTGACCTCGTCACACTCGCCGAACCAAGGGGGAATGTGTTCACCACCGCAGCCGACGTGCAGAATCCTCAAGCAGCCTCCTTGACGGCCTCTCGCGCTCCACCCGGAGCCCGCAGCAGGCACTCGTGCAGATTGCCCGGCCAGACCTTACCGTCTGCTCCGTTGTGGTCTAGCTGCGCGTCGGCCAACACCCAAATCTCACCGCCGATCTCAAGCCAGCGCCGGCAAAATGCGTAGTCCTCGCCGAACCAGACGCCCTTGTGAGCGCCATGATTGAACAGGTCGACCGAACGGAACCCGTCCGGCTCCGCGTCAATCACGAGATCGGGATAAGCCGTCATGAATCGATCGACGGCCGCCCGAGTCACCTTCAGGAACCCGGCCGGCACGCGGTACGCAGATAGCAGTCCATCGTCCCTCGCCATCGGCCTGCCTTGCTCACCAAGAATCAGGAATCCCATGTACGTCTCGGCGTCCTGAACCTTGAACCGATACGTCCCCGCGACTACGTCGCCATCCGCAGCAATCAGGCGCACCAGATCGTCCGGACGCCACGATACGTCATCGTCGAGGAACACGAACACATCAGCGCCCCATCTCATCGCCTTTCGCAGCATCGTTGCCCGCGCTCCGGAGATGTAGGGACAGCCAATCTCGAACACCGCCGAGTGCTCCCACCCGGCGGCGTCGAGAGCGGGAATCGACCGCTCCAAGGCGTCCAAGAACGCTTGGTGCGGCCGATCCCGCGTCGGACAGCAGATTGCGACCTTCACGCGTTAGGCCGATCCCTTCCAGATGCCAAGCGCGGTCAGCGTGCTCATGATCTCGATGACCGCCGCCTTCAGGTTGGTGTCGACCGCGGTGGACGACGCCGTGCCGACGGTCGAGGTGGCTTGCGCCGCCGCGGCCCGCTGGCTGGTCGGAGTCGTGCCGAAGAACGCGACCTTGTCGGACGTCGTGCCGCCGATCTGGCAGCCGTCCGTCGAACCGTAGTCCAGTCGTTCGTAGGTGGGCATGATGTCGTTTCCTTCGTTAGTTGGTGACGCGGCAGGACCAGTACGGACGCAGCGTCTTGAATCCGTACAGGATGTCGATCCGCATCAGCAACTCGTCGTTGCGGATGTCGCTGCCCTGCCAGACGCGCAGCGAAAACCCGTCCTGGTTCATCCGGACGCACTTGTGCGCATCGTCCATCAGCGGCAGGTCGGCGGTCACGAACGCGAACGCCTCCTTGTGATACATCAGGTTCTGCCGGTAGGTGGTCGACGCGTTGCCGACGAACGTCAGGGTCTGCGAGTTGAAGTCGGTCAGCGCGAGCTTGCTGCCGTCCGACTTGCAGACGTTCTGCTTCGCCGAGGTCGCATCCGACAGCCCGAGGTAGATCGTCGGCGAAACCGTGCAACCGGCGCCCGCGCTGGTAGTCGTGACGACGAACTGCTGAAGATGCGAGTACGCCTGCTTCGTCTCCGGATGGCACGCGTATACCCCGGCGATCGTGAACACGCTTCCAACGGCCGGAGAAACGACCGTCGAGTGCATGTCCACCGTCGAGCCGCCGTCCGTCACCAGCGAGGCCGCGTCGGTCGTGCCGGTGACGTCCGAAATGTTCGTCAGCGACCACGTCCGCTCGTTCTCGTAGATGTCGGCCATCGCGGTACGGGCCACGAAGCCCTCCCGCCACGCCTCCTTCACCTGATCCGACGGATGGAACAGCCCCTTGATGCCGTTCGACACGGACGCCATCGTGATGCTGTCCATCTGGAGGATGCGCGAGTTCTTCGGGGCAAGGCCCTGGTTGATCTTCGCGCGCGCCTGACCCAGCGCCGACGTGTCCGAGAAGCCGGACGTGACGGTGCCGACCACGGTGCCCGCGGTGCCGGCGACGTTGAACGTCTCCTTAGTCGCGGTCGTGAGGCAGTCGCCGTCGATGCCGGACATCAGGACCGCCATCGCGGGCTCGATGTACCGCTTCGACAGCTCGTCGATTTCCAGCGCCAGCTCGGCGGAGTTGAAGCGCATGTCGACGCCGTCCTGCGTCGCCAGCGTGATGGTCTGCGTCGAACTCGTCTGGTCCTTGACGTCCATCACGCGCGAACCCGCCCGGCGGACGTACTGGTTCGGGTTGAGAACGCGCAGCGTCGAACCGTTCTTGGCGCCCTTGTTGGCGAAGGAGTCGTCGTACTGCCGATCGACGGTTCCGATGAAGGTCGCCTTCTCGTGCGCCAGGCGCATCGCTTCCTTGGCGACCATGTCAATGGTGATATTGGTGTTGCTCATGATGTGACCTCGATTGGTTTATCGCCGCTTCGCGATCTGATCCCGTCGCCACTTGACGAACTCGTCGTAGGTCATGCGGTTCGGGTCTTTCGCGGCGGCAGCCGGCTTCCCGCCGACCGGATTGCCCGGCTCGGGAGCCTTGGACACCTGAGGAGGCTTTGCCTTCAGTTCAGCCGATAGACGACCGAGAATCACGCCCTGCTGATGGGTCGACGCCGACCGCAATTGCTCCGCGATCTTCGGATTCTGGTGGATCGCCAGCATTATCTGCGGCGCATCCTCCATCTCCATGATCACGGCGCCAGCGGTACCGATGTCGACATCCGATTCCAACACCTCGGCAAAAGCCTGATTGCTGGAACCGAATTCCTCCACCCGCTGCGCGAACCGCTCCGCCGTTTGGATCGCTTGGAACCGCTCGACAACCTCTCGTTGTTGCCTTGTGAGCCCTTCGAGATGCCTCTGTACGGTTTCCTGCGCCTTGCGTTCAGCACGCCATTCGGCCCTCGCCTCGACGAAGTCCTCGTAGCTCTCGTACTGTTCGCGGCGCGGTGCGCCATCTCCCGCCGGACCAGGTTGCGTAACTCCCGGTTGGGGAGCACGCCCGGCCAACGTTTCGATGATCCGGTCCTTCTGGCGAATCTGTTCGGTCAACTCCCCGAATCGCGCGTTGATCTTCCGGCGCGCGCGTTCCTCGCGCACCTTCCGCTCCTGCACGATCCGTTCGGCCTTCTGCTGCTCGGTCTCCTCGACCGTTTCCGGCGCGCCCGTGGCGTCGGATTGGGTTCCGCCCTCTTGGGCGGTGCCGGGCTTGGTGTCAGCAGCCGAAACATCCGGGGCTGCGGCCGGTTGCGGCGCGCTGGGCGCCAAAGCATTGAGGTCCATTCCTGTCCCTGCAAAGAAAGAGGGCCGGCCCCGTCCGGAGTCCAGCCCCTGCCTCGCCTATACGCCGACGAGTGAGCGCCCGCGCCACCGCGCGGCTTGCCTAGTGCAACGTGGCGGCAGCCATCAAGAAAGCCGCCGCGATCCTGTTCCTACGGGCCAGCGCCGCCTGCATCGCGTCAAGCTCCGCACGTTCGTCCTCGACCTGCGCCAGCAGGCGCCGGTACATGATCAGCAGGGCCTGAGCCCGCCGGTATTCCTCGGCCGCTGCGCGCTCCGCCGCGGCTCGCTCTAGTCCGGCCAGCACCTCGACCCGCGCGCGTTCCTGCGCCTCGCGTAGCGCCGCCAGCTCGTCCCGCAGGACCGCCGCCGCGCGCTTCGCCGACAGTTCCTCTCGCTGGGACCGCTCCGCTGCCCTACGCACCGCCCGCTCGACCGGCTCGGCGACCCTTGACGCTACCTCTCGCGCCTCGGATGCCTCGCGGCGAAGTAGCCATTCCTCCCAGCCGCCGGTGTAGACCGCGCCGCCGGCCGCTTCTGCCGTCAACGCTCCCGAAAACGCGTCCGCGGACTCTACGACGGTGAACGCAACGGCGTGAACGGCATCAACAGAAAACGCCGCGGCGTCTGGCGATTCCAGCGCCGCCAGCGCCGCCGACGACGTCACCGTGCCGCACGGCAGCCCGACGGGCCGCAGAATCACGTCCGTATCCTGCGATGCCGCCGTGTAGCTACTGCTGTGCAGCCGAATGTCCGTGCTGCTCGCCTCGCCGGCCCGCAGCGTCAGGCTGATCTCCGGCGCGCTAGGCTGCGTCGCCGTTTGGCACAGGTAGACCAGGATCGGCGCCGCCTCGGCCGCCGTCCCCGTTGCGTAGAGCCTTACGTCGGTCGGGCTCGCCTCGCCTGCGCGAAGCGTGATGTCCGTCTGCGCCACATCAGGACGCCGTAAGCGTGTTGACCGTCGCGCCAGTCACGTCGGGCGACCCGGCCGCGTAGGCGACGAAGTAGTGCGCCACACCAGGGTACGGCGTGAACGCCTCGAACCGCCCGGTATCGTCCGACTGCGTCTCGCTGACGTAAAGATCATCTGATGTGCGAAAGACTTGCACCGTCGCGCCGCCGAGTATGCCGCCTGACGAGTTGTAGGTATAGCCGGCGGCGAATCGTGCCAGCCTGCCATTTCCGCGCATAGACCGCTGCCACGGTGCCCATGACTCGAAGAACGCTGCGCCGCACGCAGCGTCCGATCCGGCCATGATGGCGCCTGCCCCCACATCGCCGGCCATCATCATCGACCTCGGCCACAGCGTCAGATACCGGCTCCGCGCGCCCCACCCAGAATCACCCCGCCTGGTATGCGAGAAATCGCGCCGCCCAGCGCGGATCGCCCACGTTTCATCGGTGCGCGTGCTTCCGCTCATCGCGCCCAACATCGCATTGAGCCCGCCGAGAAAGTAACTCACGACGCGAGCCCCGAGGCGTGCGGCGGAATGATGATCGACCCACGTTGCCGCAGATGATGCGACCGAACAGAATCGCGCGCCGCGTCAATCAGCGATAGCGCGAATTGTTCGTCGCTGATCGACCCGGCCACGCTCATCGCGCCAGACCGATGCACCTTGATCGTGATCGCCGCAAGAACGTCATCGTCACGCAGACCTGTTTCCGTCTCCGACTTGCCGAAGTTAGCGAGGTCCGTCATTCATCAACGACAACGTGAATGTTCGTGCTCGCGCTGTTGGTCGCCAGATTCCAGACCAGCAAGCTCGCGCTCGTCGCCAGCACCAGGCCGCGCGGGAACGTCCAGATGATCCCCGATCCGATCGTCGCCGGGAGCGAAATGCGCCGCAGGTGCGCCGTCGGCACGGTCGGCGCGACCGACCAGGCCACCGCGCACCCGGACACGCCGGCCGGATCGCCGGGATCTTCGGCCTGTACCAGCACCGGAGAGGTCTGCGTCGGCGTGTTGCCGGCGCGCCCAAGCCCGTAGGTGGACGCCGTCGCGGCGCCGAGGTTAACCGACACCTCCATGACCGCCGGCCGGTTCGACGCGGACGCCTTAACGTCCCACGCAGCCGCGCCCGTCGTCGTCACCGTCGTGTTAAGCGCCAGGGAATAGATTGCCATGTGTTCCTCGCTATGCGGAGTGCTGAATGCTGCCCGCCGTCCAGTTGACCGTCTGCCCGCTCGTGATCGTCGTCGACGGCGAAATTATGATGTCGGCCCCGCTCGTGCCGACCGTCAGGCCGGACACAATAACGGTACCCGTTGAATTCTTGAACCGAGCAACCGCTGCCGTGCCACTCGCCGCAGCAACCGCACTCTTAGTCAGCCCCGAGAACGACAGCGTATCCGTCGCCACCGTCCCACACGGATCGTTACACGTGAACGTCACAAGCACCGACGCGAATCCTGCATCACCAATCTCTAGCGTTCCCGCGCCGGCCCCGCTGTCAATGTCGTCGGCAACGGCCTGCATCCGCGTAGTCTTGAGCGTCGTGCGATAGTTGACCGCCATTACTGCATCGCCATCGGGACACTAACAGCCGTCATCGGCGGCTCGCCCGGCATGTTGAGCGTGATCTGCCGCGGCGCCGCGCTAGCGGCCGTCACCGCAGCCGCCATCTGCTGCCCAAGCGCCATCACCTGCTCGGTCAGCATCGCAATCGCCGCCATCTGCTGCTCAACCGTCATCTGAGGCGGCGCGGGCTCGGACACGAGCCCTTCGGACGGCGGCGCAGAAGGCTTCAACGCCTCAAGCAACAGCTTGACCGCACCATCCATCCCGGCCGCAAGCACCTTCGCCTCGTCCGCCATCTTCTGCTGCTCGATCTTCGCGTCGTGCCCAGCCTTGAGGCTCGCATTCTCGTTCGCCAACGCCTGCAATTGCTGTTGCATCTGCTGCATCGCCTGCCCGGCTTGAGCAATCTGCGCCTGGACCTCCGGCGGAACGGCCGGCTTCCCATCCTTCTCACCCTGCCGCTGCGCGAGCATCTGCTGAATCTGCGGCGGTAGCGTCAGCTTAAGCCGCTCCGCGAACTCCTCGGCCTCCGGCACCTGCTGCGCTCGCATCACGAGGTCGCCCGCGACCTGCATCAGCGCCGGGTAAGCCTGCACAATCTGATTGATCGTGTCTGACGTCTCCTGCCGCTTGGTGGCGTAGCTCGGCCCGGCTTCGACCGTCACCGCGTACTTCCCGACGCGGATATCGTTGCGAGCGATCGCGTCCAGCGGCCCCGCGACGTTGACCTCGACTTCTTCCCGCTCGCCGTCCGGCTTGACGATGTAGACGATCCGCGCCGTGTCGTAGTACGTCGGCACCACCTCAAGAATGATGCGTCCCGTCAGCGCGATCGCCCGCGACAGGTTGTCGGCAAAATGGAATGTCGCATTGTCGCCCTGCTTCTCGCGCGCCAAGATCGCCCGGCCGCTCGTCTCCTGACCGCGCATCGCCAAGCTATTCTCGTACATGCCGATCGTCGAACGCATCAGCATCGACATCTGCTGCGTCCAATTGATCCACCCGGAATCCGGCGTAGCCGGCGGCTGCCGACTCGGCATCGGCAATAGATTCCCCTCCTCGGTCACCGCCTTGTACGGCAGGACCGAAAGGTTCATGTTGTTGGCGTTCTTGTAGATGTCCTCGAATCCCTCGATCTGCCGGTACTCGGCGATAATCGGGGCTCGCGGCGTCAGCGCCAGGTGAATCGCTTGCTGCGTCATGCCGTAGTTAAACAGGCGCTGCGCGTCCATCGCCGGCTCGATCAGGCCGGAAAACACGCGCTTACCCTCGACGACGATCTCGTCGCCGGT
>CAZYFM010000113.1:0-2453 GCA_964646885.1 uncultured Flavobacteriaceae bacterium | reverse complement strand
AACCACATCTTGACGTCGCCCGAGAAGTCGGTCGGCGCCTTACCGGGGTACTTGCGCTCGAACTCGTCCCGCTTCAGTACGTCGAACACGAACCCCCATCCGCGGTCGGACCCGTCAGGCTCCTTGTAGTCCGGATCAAGAAGGACCGTCAGAGGGTCCGGAATCCACGCCATCCTCAGCTTCTGGTTGAAGCTATCTTCGCTCTCGTACTCGGCATAGATGCGCCAGTACCCGCGACCGCCGACAACCGAGTGCTGATAGGCATTGTCGTAGATCGCCTCGGCCCGCGAGTCGTACTCAATCCCGCGGATGAGCCCCTGATGGATCTCCGCGACTTCCTCGCTCGCATCGCCTCCAGCCGGATGCACACGGATGCCCGGTCGATTCTGCCGCTGATCGTTGATGACTTGGTTAACGAACTGCTTTAGCTGCGGGAACTCCATGCATGGATCGCCCCAGCCCTCGCGGAGCTTCCGCGTCTTTTCCTTCCATTGCTCGCCGGGCACGTACACGAACCGCGTCGCTGCGGCCTGCCGGTCGCGGTTGTCCTGCTCGATCTCCATCGCATAGGCGAACCGAGTCCGGGCGCGCTGTAGAACCTCCTCGTCGCTGTCGCGCTTCGGTTTGTCAGCCAATCAAGACCCCTGTTGTTGGGTTGTATGATGTTGCGTTCGCCTGCCGCTTGGCCGGAAACACCGCCCGCAGATCCCGCTCCGTGATCCGCGCCAGGCAGTCGATCATATCGTCGTGGCGCCCGACCGGGAACGGCGCCATCTCGTCCTCTACGAAGTCACGCACCAACTCGCGCGATTGCCCGTCGTGCTGCGTGTAGGTCAGTTGCGTCGGGAACCAGACGCGGCGCGCCTCAAACAGCGGAATCAGTCGGCGAATGCGATCTTCCTTCTTCAACTGCCCGCCAAGCTCGACGATCTGGAACCGGTACTGCTCGCGCTCCATCCGATCGCGCATGTGCTCGACGTCGGCCTGCATCCCATATTTCTCGTAGCCGACCGCCAGCGGCCGGTATTCGCGATGCAACCGAAACAGTAGGTCGGCGCGCTGCGTCAGCGACAGCCGATCGCGCACGAAGTCTAGGACGTAATAATTCTGGTCGTCGGCAAGCCCGACAACGAAAACCGCCGTGTAGTCCGACGTTTTCTTCTTCTCGCTCGCCGGGTCCACGAGGATGTAGGTATTCAGGCCCTTGGTTGGCTTGGTCTGATACCGCTGCAACCATTCCTTCTTGAACTCGCCGCCGGACTCCGGCCGAGGCTCCTGCTGGTACAACGCTAGCCACGTCCGCGCATCGCGCTTCGCCTGCGCGCGCATGTCGTCCGTGTACCACTCGGGCCACAGCGGCTCGCCAGGCGCGCGTCCGAGCGGGTCATTCTCGTCGGCCTCCATCTTGAGCCGGACAACATCCCATTGCTCGCCGCCCTTAGCCTGCTCGGACAGCAACCATCCCGCCAAGTCGTCCTCGTGCCACCGCTGCATGATGAGTACGATCGCGCCTCCCGGCTTTAGCCGAGTGTGGAAGTCGGAGCGATACCATTCCTTGATTTTCTCGCGCTCGCGCTCGCTGTCGGCCTGCTCACGTCCAGCGATCGGATCGTCAATAATCCCGAGGTCTGCGCGAAACCCGACGATCGCGCTGCCAGCCCCGGCCGCGTAATACTCGCCGCCAGATCGCGTTGACCAGCGGCCGGCCGCCTGACTGTCGGCTGCCAGCTCGGCGTCCTCGAACAAGCGCCCATACCGCGGCTCGCCGGCCATGTTGCGGATGCGCCGGCCCCACCGCTCCGCAAGCTCGGTCGTGTGCGAAGCGTGGATAATCGAGCGATCCGGATGCCGGCCGATGAACCACGCCGGGAACAGGATGCTCGCGTAGGTCGACTTCGCCGACCCCGGCGGCATGAACACCATCAGCCGGCGAATCTCGCCGCGCTCGACCGCCTCTAGCTTGCCGATCAGGTATTGATGATGCCGCGCCGGAATGATCCCGACTTCTAGGTACTCAATGAACTTTGCCAGCGACTTCCGCGCCATCCTCCGCGCCAGCAGCTCGCGCGCTGCCTCCTGCGGCGATATCGGCGAGGACGTCATCAGCAACGTCGGCTGCGGATCTGCGGTCATTAATCGTCAGGTCTGTATATTGCGGAGCCCTACCGTCAAGCCGGTCGCCAAGCTCTTTGATCGCCGCCAGATCGCCGATAGCCGCCTTGTCCAGCAATTGCTCAGCGAGCGCGTTTAGGCGCCGATGGGCGCCCTTCGGGTCGTGCTCGGCGCGAGCAAGGGCGCGCTTGATGGCGTCGGCCCACGGTTTTTGTTCTCGCCCGTTCTTTCCGGTGGGGTTCCTAACCATATCATCTAGGTTATAACAAGTGTTTGACGGGCGAGAAAAAGCCCGCGCTACTGGCGGGCCGAAGTGTTAGCGGGAAGGCTGCTCATTATAT
>CAZYFM010000112.1:0-10694 GCA_964646885.1 uncultured Flavobacteriaceae bacterium | reverse complement strand
GCGCAGCCTTCCCGCAACTGGGTGCCCACCTGAGGGGCGCGACGTGCCTTTACACAGCCACTCCGGACTGCCACTTCCGCATTTTTGGGCATCCGGAATTACACAATGTCACCGTAATTTCTGCCTGTTCCGGTCACGGTTTCAAGCATGCCGCGGCGGTGGGCGAGTCAGTGGTGCGGGCCGTGTCAGGATTGTCGTCATTGCCGATTCCCGCGGATTGGCAGGACCTCACCTGAGTGGCGCGCAAGGAGCTTTTGCGTTGAGCCTGACCCAAGGCTAATCTGGATCGCACGCGAAGCAGACCGAGTTTCCCGGGCGGTCCAGCCCGCAATGGAGCAAACAGCCTCATGGCGCAGCCAACCGGCGACGCAACAGCGATCCGTGCAAGCCTCGTCCTTCTTCTGGCGACCGCGCTTGCCCTTGTCGTCGCAAACAGCAGCCTGTTTCCAGCCTATCAGGCTGTTCTGAAATCCGACGTCGGAACGACCGTTGGTCCATTCGATCTGACCCTTTCAGTCAAGGACTGGATCAAAAACGGACTGATGGCCGTGTTCTTCCTGTTTGTCGGTCTCGAGATCAAATGGGAGTTCACGAAAGGGGCGCTTTCCAGCGCAAGGAGCGCACTCCTTCCCTTTGTCGCGGCTGCCGGGGGCATGTTCATGCCTGCCGTCATCTTCCTGCTCGTAACCGGGGCATCGGACGACCTGATCCGCGGTTGGGCCATTCCTGCGGCAACGGACATCGCATTTGCGATAGGCGTCGTAGGGTTTTTGGGCAATCGCGTTTCACCTGCGCTTCGCGCGTTCCTGCTGGCGCTGGCCATTATTGACGACCTCGGCGCGATCATGATCGTGGCCGTGTTCTACAGCGGATCGTTTGAGACATGGGCGCTTGCAGGCATGGCAGCCTGCGTCGCGGGCCTGTGGTGGCTCAATTCGCGCAATCAGGGCTCCCTGTGGTGGTACGGTGCGCTCGGTGGGCTCCTGTGGCTGTTCACGCTACAGTCGGGGATCAATGCAACGATGGCTGGCGTCATCACAGCCCTGTTCATTCCGTTGCGCGCCGGAACAGCGTCCCCGCTTGAACGAGTGATGGGCAGCCTGTCGCGCCCCGTGAGCTTCGGCATCATGCCGACTTTTGCCTTTGCCAATGCCGGGATTCCGCTTCTCACGCTCAGCCTGATGGACTTCACGTCCGCGCTGGCATTGGGGATCGCTGCCGGTCTCGCGATCGGCAAGCCCGTGGGCATTGTTGCTGCCGTCGTCCTCGCCACGCGATCGGGATTGGCGCAGCTTCCGGCTGGTTCAAGCTGGATCCAGGTGATCGGCGTGAGTTGCCTTGCCGGGATCGGCTTCACGATGAGCCTCTTCATCGGCGCGCTTGCGTTCGCGGACGAGATGCTCATGAACCAGGTCAAGGTTGGCGTGATCGGGGGATCGCTTGTGTCGGCGCTGCTCGGTGTCCTGCTGCTGTCAATACCGCCGCGCGGGGCGTTGCCGCCCGTCGCGAACGGAGCCCGCCCGCATTGACGTGCGGCTCCTGGCCGAGCGCCAGGAGCCTTCGAAAGCTGGCGCCGCCTACCTGCGGACCTGCCACTCGATCGTCAATGTTCCTCCCGAAACGGGCGTCATTGATTTTCCGGCAGCGGGCGGTCCCTGAAGCGTTGCGAAGGGCGCCGGAATGGAGGTGTCGGTGAAGGCGATGGCGACCTTCGATGATTTCTTCCCCGGCTGGTAACCGGACCGGTCGGACGTCATCAGGAAAAGCATCGGCTCGGGCGCCGTGAAGTAGTAGGTCGAGACGCCCTTGGCGACGTCGTGGTCCAGGAATGCCCCGTGCCATCCGTCCTCGCCACCATCGGGGATCACGTTGTCACCGGTGACCCTGCGGACTTCCTGATAGGCGCCACCGCCACCCTCTCCACCGGGATCATTGATGAACGTCTCGTCGGCAACCTTGAATGCGCCCGAGCAGGATTGCGGGAACCAGGGCTGTATCGTGCCTCCCGCGGGTGCCGCACCCGCCGGCGGGTTCTCGGCAGCGGCAGCAGCAACGCGTTGCAGGCATTGCTGATCGCCCTTGCAGGCCGCGACCGCACGCTCAAGGTCCTTCATGCCCTTGTCGGGCTGGGCGCCTTGCATCGCCTTCTCCTGCTCTTTCGTCGGTCCCATAACGCCAAAGGGCTGGAGGGGTCCGGCGGCCAGGCGGCACGAGCCCTTGAGTTCATGCATCACCGTGGTCTGCTTGATGTCCGAGCGCGACTTCGCATTGATGGTCGCCCGAAAATCGATGACGAGCTGTGAGCCTTCCCTCGCCGCGGCGGGAGCCGCCCGGGACGGCGCCGCAAGCGCTGCGGCGATGGCTGCCATCGCGATGAAGGATCCTGTCAGGCGGCTTGGGTGTTTCATTCTGCTTCCGATCATCTGGTGGTCGTTTCCGGACGCTAGCCGGGAAAATGGAGGCTGTCACCCAACGGGCGGTTGAGTGAGCCCCCTCTCCCGCATCGTTTTCGTCTCCCGCGCGGCGAATGACGGTGCGGCGATTCTCCGTTCAGCGTTGCTGCCCTTCATGTGCCCCGCCTTGCACATTATCGTGCCGTCTCCGCAGGTGCCTCCCCACGACCGGACCCGTTGCCCCATGAGCCGTATCAGGAATTTCTTCCGCCGCTTTTCCTCCTGGTTCCGCAAGCCTGCGCCCTCACCCGTGCCGACACCGGTCACCACCGAGGAACCGGTGGAGACCGGCGGCTTCTGCCGGATGAACATGTGGGTGGGAGATATCAGTCCGGCGCGGCAGCTGGACCTGCTGCTGAATTGCGGCGTGCAGGCCTGGAATACGCGGATCGCGCATGGCGACGGCTTCTGGCCGGACCTCGCCGGCACGGATCTGCACGACCGCGCGCGCCGGGAACGCGCGATGATCTGGGGCAAGCCTGCGGACCTGTCGGGCCCGGAGCGCCTCGTGCTCGCGGACATCAATCTTTCAAGCGCCAACCTCGAAGACGTGGCCTTCGTGGCGAGCGACGTTCTCGCCCACGCCGGCGCTGTCGATCCGTCCGCCGCGACGCGGGGCGCGGACCTCCGCCGGGCGAACCTCGCACGCAGCCGGATGCGCAAGGCAAGGCTTTCACTCAGCAACCTCGAAGGCGCGACCCTCGAAGGCGCCGACCTTCGCGAGGCGGACCTGCGGCGCGCGAGTTTCGCGCGGGCGGACCTGCGCAATGCCAACCTGCTCGATGCGAAGCTTGACGGCGCAAACTTCGCATGGGCCGACCTGTCGGGAGCGATTGTCAGCGCGAAGGCGCTGGATGGCGCCAACCTGTTCGGCGCGCGGCTCTCGCACACAACCGTGCTGGGCTACCAGCCGACGGGTCTCCTGTTCGGGCGGAACCTGCTGGGACGGAATGTGAGACTTGTACCGACGCTGAAGCGCGCCTGGTCATGAACCGGCGGACGGCGCCGGCTTGGTGAGCCCAGATGGGTTCGAACCATCGACCCTCTGATTAAAAGTCAGATGCTCTACCACTGAGCTATGGGCCCCACCGGTGGTGTCGCCGTTTTGGGCGGCACCCGCGAAAGAGGGCGGAAAATAGGGGGTACCCCGGGCGTGGTCAATGCAAGATGAGGCCGGGGACGCGGCGTTCCCATGCGTCTCTATGTACGATCCCCGGTCGTAGTAAGGGAAAAGCGGCGGATAAGGATGTGGCCGGCCGACAACCGGGCCAGGATTAGAGACCCCGGAGCCCTATCGCGGATTGACCGGGTAATCCGCCATGCCATCTACCTCGTAGTCGTTCAGTTGCGTTTTTCAGGGATCTCCCACGTGTCCATCACAGCCCGCTTGCGTTTCGGTGCCGCCATGGTCGTTGCCGCCAGTCTTTCGGGACTTGCCCTTGCTGATGGGCGCCCCGGCGGCGGAGGCCCCGACAAGGGCTGGTCGCTGGTGCTCGGTGGCGGCGGTCTCCTGTCGCCGGACTATGACGGGTCGGACGACTACGAAGTCAGGGCCCTGCCCTATGTGAGCGCAAAGTATGGCGACTGGCTCAGCTTCTCGGTGCCCGAGGGGCTGAAGCTTACCGCGATCCACGAAGACGGCTTCCGCGCCGGAGTGCTGGCGGGTTACCGCTTCGACCGCGACGCAGACGAGAACACTGCGCTGCGTGGCTGGGGCGACATAGACGGCACGGTCGAACTGGGCGCCTTTGCCGAATACAGGTTCGACGCGCTGAAGCTCGGGCTCGATGTGCGCCAAGGACTGTCCGACGAGACCGGCCTGCTCGCGACGCTGTCGCTGCGCCACGAGAGCCGCATCGGACCGGCCCGCATCTCGATTGGCCCGCAGATGACCTGGGGCGACGACGAATACATGCAGACCTATTTCGGCATCACGCCGGCGCAGGCGGCCGCGTCAACGCTGGGCTATGCGCCTTACGCGGCCGACGGTGGCATCCGTTCCTATGGGCTGGGACTGTCGGCGTTCACGCCGGTGTCGGACTCGTGGGCGATCACGGTCATCGCCGGCGTGAGCCAGATCACGGGTGATGCGGCGGACAGCCCGATCGTGGCGGATGAGGGCTCGGACACGCAGTACGTGGTCGGCGTCTTCGCGGGCTACAGCTTCTAGGCGCGCGCCACGTCATCACGGCTGATCAGGTAGTAGCGCAACGGCCTGCCGTAGAGATATCGCGTGTCGCGGTAGCGGAAGCCGAGCTTTTCGGCGACGCGCCGCGAGGCCGTGTTGTCGGGCCGCAGGAAACAGGACAACGTCTCGAGGCTGGAGCGGGCGAAGGTGAACTTCATCGAGGCCAGTGCCGCCTCGCTCGCGTAGCCCTTGCCCCAGGCCTCGCTCACTGTCGCCCACGCAACTTCGGCCAGGCCCGGCCCCAGCGTCGGCATGGGACCCACGCGGGCCACGAAGCGGCCGGAAGACTTCTCGATCACCGCAAAAAGGCCGAAGCCGTGCTCGCGCCAGAAGGCCTCGTGCACTTCGATGCGGCGCGTCAGTTCATCGAGGGTCGGCGGACCGGTCAGGAAGAGCCAGTCCGCCACGTCGGGTTCATTGAACATCCGCAGCATGTCATCGCGCCAGCTCATGTCGGCCGGCACCATGACGAGACGCTCGGTCTCGATGCGGATGTCCTTCACGCGGCCCTTTGCTTCAGAGGCCCGGGACCGGGAAGCGCGCGCACAGCTCGCGCGTTTCCTGGCGCAGGTCCTCGAGCTTCTTCGCGTTCTCGTGGTTCTTCATGGCGTCGACCATGATGCGCGCGATCTGCTTCATCTCGGTTTCCTTCATGCCGCGCGTGGTGGCTGCGGGCGTGCCGAGACGAACGCCTGACGGGCGCAGGGGCGGGTTCGGATCGTCGGGGATGACCTGCTTGTTCGTCGTCATGCCGGCATGGTCGAGCGCCTTCTCGGCGACGGTCCCGTTGATGCCGAACGACTTCACGACGTCGATCACGAGAAGGTGGTTGTCGGTGCCGCCGGTCACGAGATGGACACCCGCCGCGGAGAGTTCCGCCGCGATGGCCTTGGCGTTCTTCAGCACCTGCGCGGCGTAGGCCTTGAAGGGTGGCTCGGAGGCGAGCTTCAGCGTCACGGCCGTGGCCGCCACCTGGTTCATGTGCGGTCCGCCCTGCAGGCCGGGGAACACCGACTGGTCGATGCCCTTGGCATGCGCCGCCTTGCAGACGATCAGGCCGCCGCGCGGGCCGCGCATCGACTTGTGCGTGGTCGTCGTCATGAAATCGAAGCCCGCATCCATCGGGTTGCGCATCACGCCGCCGGCGATCAGGCCGCCGATGTGGCTGACATCGGCCATGGTGAGCGCGCCCACTTCGTCGGCTACCTGCTTGAAGAGCTTGTAGTCATAGTCGCGCGGATAGGAGGAGTAGCCGCAGATCACCATCTTCGGCTTCTCCTTGCGCGCGACGTCGCGCAGCTGGTCGAAGTCGATGGCGCCATTCTCCGGGTTCGTCTTGTAGCGGACGAAGCGATAGATCTTGCCCATGTGCGAGACGGGCGCGCCGTGGGTCAGGTGACCGCCGTGGCTGAGTTCCATCGCGAGGATCGTCGAGCCTGGCTCGATGAAGCCCAAATAGACAGCCTGGTTCATGGGCGAGCCGGAGAGCGGCTGGAGGTTCGCGTGCTCGGCGCGGAAGAGCGCCTTGGCGCGCTCGCGGCCGAGGTTCTCCATCACGTCGACGTGCTCGGTACCACCGTAGTAGCGGCGGCCGGGATAGCCTTCGGCATACTTGTTCGTGAAGGCCGAACCGAGCGCGGCGTAGACTTCCGGGAAGGTGTAGTTCTCGGACGGGATGAGCTCGACGCCTTCCCGCTGACGGCGCTCTTCGTTGATGAGCGTTTCGTAGATCTGCGGATCGGTGGCTTTCAGGGCTGCGCGATGATCTTGCATGAGATGCCTCCTTCAATTGCGGTCGACGCAAGCGGATGGCCCAGGCGCGCGGCTTCACCAAAACCCCGCCCCTTGCGCTTCCCCGTGGTGATGGCCCACGTGTACGCCAGTAACGCAAAGACGGCTTGCAGTCGGTCTTGGCCCGGCGCTGTGGTCGCGCGGGAGGGGCTTCAAGTCAAGGGACCATAGTTGCGCAGAGGCCGGAAAACCCCTGATAAATCACGGGATCCCGGGGAATTCCGGCGGGGCGACCCTCAGGCCCCTCGCGTCATCCGCCAGACGTCATTGCTGTACACAAAACGCGTTTCACCGCCCGTTTCGTAGGAGTACTTGCCGCCGGTGACGTAGAGGGCGCCGTCGGCCGACCACGCAGCCACGCCGCCCCGCGGCGACCACGGCGCGCGCTCAGGGGTCCAGACCCTGCCATCGGCGCTGACCAGCATCTCGCTGCGGAAACGTCCTGAGCGGTTCGCGCCCACCAGCCACACGGCGTCGTCATGCACCACCGGTGTAAAGCCCACGGGCTCCTCGGGCGCGATGCGACCGGTCTCGCGCTGCCAGCCCACGCCATCCGCCGTTGACCAGACGTCGTTGGCGTTCGCGCCGTCAATGATCCCACCGCCAATGAGGAACAGGCGCTCCCGGAAGACGATTGCGCGACTGCCGGCACGTGGCGACCATGGTGCGGTCGCGACCCGGCTCCAGGCGAGGCCGTCAGACGACGACCAGACCTCGGCCGAATGATGCCGTCCGTCGAAGCCACCAAGAATCCAGAGCCGACCCCTGAAGCTTGCGGCGGCATGGAAGACGACCCGAGGCAGCGAAGCCGACCGCCCCTTCGTTTCCCATCGTGCGTGGTTCTGCGTCAGCTGGATCACGGGGTCGACACGGAACGAGAGATAGTTTCCCTCAAGCCCGCCGAGAGCCCAGGTCTCGCCGTTGTGAAGCACATAGGGCAGATAGGCCGAGTTCATGCCGCTGAAAGGCAGCGGGGATTTCTCCCAGACCTTGCCATCGCGAGAGACCCAGGTTCCCTTCGGGTGCAGCGCCACGAAGCGACCCATGGCGTCGACGTGCACCGGAAAGTTGTAGCTGGGCGGGAACGGCGCCGCGTCCACGAGACGCGTCCATGTCGCCTTTCCCGGGACCGCTGCCAGAAGTTTCGACGACGCTGCCGCCAGAAGCGGAGCCGAAGCAAGTAGGGTGCGCCGCGCCAGCATGGAAACGCTCAGCGCAGGGTTTCGAAAAACGCGAGGATCTCGTTCGTGGCGTTGATCTCGCGGCTCGTGGCGCCCAAAACCCAGTCGGCGAGCATGCCCGTGCGTGCGCCTGGCCAGGTGTGGCCGCCGCCCTCGATCAGGAAGCGCTTCAGCGGGGCGACCGAGCAGTCATATTCCGTCATCACGGCGACGGTGCCGTCGCCGGTGAAAGCGTCGAGCCTTTTTGTTTCCTTCTCGCCGGCGCAGCCATTGATCGCGCGAAAGGCTGCGATGGTCGCCTCGGTGCCCAGTACCGAGCCGAGGTCCTTTCTCTGCACGCGTTCGGCAATGCGGCCGCCGGCGTAGGGCATGAACGCATCTTCGGTCCCGTGGATGAACAGGGCGGGCACGCCGCGTGCTTCACATGTCCAGTCCACGGGAAGATTGGCCACCACGGGAGCGATGCCGGCGATGCGGTTTCCAAGCCTGCAGCCTGCATACATCGACATCATGCCGCCATTCGAGGCACCCGTCAGGAAGACGCGGCTGCGGTTGACGAGGCCCTCGGTGGCGAGCTGGCCGATGATCTGCTCGGTAAACTCGATGTCGTTGGTGGAAGAGGATGCGCGCTCCATCAGGTCGGCGGACCTGCGGCCGTCATTCCAGTTGTTCGAGAGCCCCTGCGGATAGACGACCACGAAGTTGCGCGGGACCGCCACTGCGTCGAAGCGCGTGTATCCGCGTGCGCGGGCCGCCGTCTGTCCGCCACCGTGAAAGACGATGAGCAATGGCATGGGACCCGTGACGCGGTCGGGATGCACCAGCGTGTACTCGCGCGGCGTCCCGTTGACGGTGAGCGTGCGCTGGCGCTCGGCGGCGCTGGCGGCTTGGTACCCCATCAGAACAAGTGCGAGCATTGCGAGGCACGTCACAGCAAAAGACGTCGGCCATTTCGACTGCAGACAGTCTGGGCACCGCTTTGCGTTTTCAGTTGGCGTCATCGGAGTCCTTCGCTTCGGTTGTTCGGAAGTAACTGCTCCCGCAAATTCCCATTTCATTGTCATGGTCCGCGAAGCCTACTGCTGTCCGGTTCAGAAATATCCCCGAAAACCCATTTATCATTGTCATGGTCTGCGAAGGCAGACCATGACAAATGTGAGAGAGTGATGGCGTGCTAGAAGGGCGCATCCAGGGCCTCGCACAGGAATTTCATCAGCGGCCGTGCAGCGCGCAGGGCCTCGTCCACTTCCTCGACGAGCGCCGGTGACTGGGCGACCTTCGGGGTCGACGGCTTCATCGCGAAGAAGCTCTTGCGCCGGATGTCGCCAATGAAGGGATGTTCGGGATCAAAGCCGCGCGGCGGACGGGCCAGCGCCTCGCCCTCGACGCCCGGAAAGACCTGCCGGAAGGCCTTGTCATCGAGCACCTTCTTCCAGCCCTTCGGATTGTCGGCGATGGCCCTGCGGATCTTCTGCAAGCCATCGGGCTCGGCCATCCAGACACCGCCGCCGAAGAACACTTCCTTGGGGTCGAAATGCATGTAGAAGCCCGGCGCATGGGCGTCGCGTCCGAGCGCGTGCCTGAACTGCACGCCGGCATTCGTCTTGTAGGGCGACTTGTCCTTCGAGAAGCGGACATCGCGATGGATGCGGAACATGGAGCCGCCATTGGGTCGCGGATCCACGATGACGTGCTTCGAGATTTTCGCCACGCGCGGCGCCATCGCCTCCATGAATGAGGAAAGAGGCATCTGCACGCTCTCGCGATAGCGCTGCCTGTTCTCCTCGAACCAGGGCTTCTCGTTGTTGGCCGCGAGTTCGCGGAAGAAGGCGAAGAAGTCCTTGGGGAGGCCCTTGAAACTCGTCATTCAGTTGATCCCGACACGAAGCAGCTGGCGGACATGATATCCCAGCGGGACGGCGTTGGAACCTCCCGCCCCTCCCCCCTTCTGCTCAACCTGCCCATATCAATTTTTCGCGCAATCCGGCCCGTGAAACGCATTCATGTTACCTTCGCATCGGGTACCCATCTCTCTGGCGGGTTGGACAACAAGGGAGACCCACATGCCGAATGACAAGACGCTCTGGGACAGGCTGCAGGCCTTCGAGCCTGACCAGGCGGACGCCGCGTTCAGGTTCAGCGACCGGCTCGCGCGCGAGAATGGATGGAGCCGGGATTTCGCCCGCGGCGCCATCAATGAATACAAGCGCTTCGTCTATCTCGCGGTGACATCACCGACGCAGGTCACGCCGTCCGACATTGTCGACCAGGTCTGGCACCTCCATTTGACCTTCACGCGATCCTACTGGGACGAGATGTGCACGAAGGTGCTGGGGCGTCCGCTGCATCATGGCCCCACAAAGGGAGGAAAGGCGGAAGACCGGCGCTACCGCAATCAGTATGCCGAGACCCTCGCCTTCTACCGCCAGACTTTCGGCGAAGAGCCGCCCGCCGCGTACTGGCCGGCCGAGCAGGAGCGCTTCTCGAGCGGGCTGCACCAGCAATGGGTCGACCGGCGCACGCACTTCGTGCTGCCGCGCGCACCGGTCCTCGTGGGCGCGATCGCGGCCATCGCCACGGCCGGCCTTGCAGCCCTTGCTGGCACAGCCACTGCGGCGGAGCCGTCGGCTGGCGCCGACCTCGAAGCCTATGCCCTTCCCGGAGGCATCGCACTTGCGGTGATCGTCATGGCTCTCATCGTCCTGGGTTCGCTCGGCGGCAAGCGACGACACGCAGGCAAGGCCGGGGCGAGCAGCAGCAGTTCCTCCGGCTACGTCTTCGGCTGCACCGCCACGAGCAGCGGTTCGAAGGGCGGCAAGGACGGAAACGGTGGCGAAGGTGGAGAGACCGGCGGGGAGAGCGGCGGCGAAAGCGGAGGCGATGGCGGCGGCGGAGATGGAGGTGGCGGCTGCGGCGGTGGTGGTGGCTGCGGTGGCGGCGGAGACTGATCGCCTCTCCCCCAAACGTCGCGGCAGCGACTTTGGGGGAGACTACCGTGCTCTAAGCCCCGCGCTGGATGTTCCGGCCGTAGAAGATCTCGCTGATTTCGTGATTGACGCGGCCGCGGATGAGCTTGGCTTC
>CAZYFM010000111.1:0-10721 GCA_964646885.1 uncultured Flavobacteriaceae bacterium | reverse complement strand
CTTCGCGAACGGTGATGGCGGCGTGGTTGCCAATGAGCTCCGCGACCTTGGTGTCGCAGAACAGCGTGAGCTCACGCAGCACGAGCTGCTTGGCAAGGTGAAGCTCGAAGCGATTGGCCACTTCTTCTTCCAGAAGCCAGTTGATGCGAACACGCCGCTGGAGCCAGAGCGCAAGCTGGAACTGCCAGCCCGGCTTCTGGCTGCCAATGGCAGCACTGAGGTAGCCGACATTGCCGGACTGGCGGACGCCGTCCATGATACGGCTCGCGTCGGCACGCAGCCGCTCCGCAACGGTGCGCCCGACCAGTCCACGTTGCAGGTACTCAAGCCCGAGTTCCGTTTCCCGGTTGGCCACGACAATCAGTCCGGCGCGCACGAGATCATCCCGGTTCAGGGTGGTCGTGTCAGTCGCTTGCGCCGAGTGGGTCGGATGTTGTGGCGCGAGCGCCTCGCGCAGTCCCAGCGTCTCCGCGACGCGCACGAGACTTTCGCGCACGCGGCTGCGGGAAAGCGCCATCACGCGGTCACGCACCAGCCGTTCTTCAGCCGTCAGCTTGTCGAGACGGAGGGCCTTCATCAGGGGGCGCAAGGTCGGTGCTGCAAAGAAGAGCGTCGCAAACACGTAGCCCATGGCGACCACAAAAATGAACCGTGACTCAGGTGAGAACTCGCCACCTGCAACGCCCTTGCTGATGTCGGTTGCAGCCAGCAAGGCCAGCGCGACCGTAACCGCGCCACGCAAGCTGCCCCAACAAAGAACGAGTTTGTACTCATTGCTGATTGGCTGGGAGAGGCCAAGCCACGACAACGACGGAAGGGCGCCCCACAACACGCCCGCGCGGGCGACCAGTGCCGCGAAGAAAACCGTCGCGATCGCCAGCACGTCCAGCCACTCCATGGCACTGAACATGCGCGGAGCAAGCATGGACGCCAGCACGAAGATCAGCGACGTCGCCCAGAACTCCAGTTGCCGCCAGGTGATGAGCAACGTCTCCCAGGTCCCGGGAGACAGCCGCGTTCGGACGCTGGAAGCAAACACCATCGCTGCAGTCACCACCGCGATGATTCCGGATACCTGGAAGTAGGCCTGCCCCAGCACAAACGTCATGTAGGTAAAGGCCACAGACAGCGTAATTTCGGTCACCGCCGCGCCGCGCCACTGGCTGATCATGAAGCCCGCCGCCCAGGCCATGACGTAGCCAAGCACGATGCCGCCAACAAAGCCCTTCACGAACTCGACGGTACCCGAAAGGAGGCTCGCTTCCCCCGATCCCGTGAACACCGCGAGCAGCACCACAAACAGGGCAATCGCCGCCGCGTCATTCAGGAGACTTTCGCCCTCGACGATGACGGACAGGCGGCTTGGGGCGCCGATATCCCTGAATATTCCGAGGACTGCTGCCGTATCGGTCGTCGCAACGATGGAGCCAAGGATCAGGCACAGGACGATGTCCATGCCCGTGACCCAGTGCAGGGAGAAGCCGACCGCCACCATGCACGCCAGCACCGCCACGATCGCAAGGGTGAGAACGGGCGCTATGTCATCAATGAGGCGCCGGACATCGACCGTAAGGCCACCCGCGAACAGAAGTGGCGGCAGAAAGACGTAGAGGAACCCTTCGGCGGGAATCTGCAGGGCGCCGATGGCATCCACAAGGATGCTCGCCGCACCGCCGGCCTCGCCCGCCGCAGACTGCACGAACCCGAGCCCCATGCCAACGATCGCGAGAAGCACCGTGAAGGGCAGCTGGAAGCGCTTGGCCATGGGCACAAGCACGCTGACCACCATGAGCAGCGCCGCAAACCCCAGAACAAAGCTGATGACATTCACTTCAGGCGGCATGGGTCCCCAAGCGTTTCAGGACGTGGCGTTCAGGCCTCCGCATCACCCACTTCGCAGGTGCGCAAATCATGGCGTGCGGTCGATTAGCATGCAATGTCTGTGTCTTCAAAGTGTCCGCTGCACACTTGGGTAAGGCAGGCACTCCTGCTATCGGTTCATCCGTCACAAGATTGCACCAATGTCTGCCAGTTCATCAGCTTCAAACCCGCAATACCAGTGGTATCTGACAGGCACCGGTGCCTGGTTCTTCGCCATCGGCGTCCAGATGGTGATGTTCACCTATCTCGTGACCACGGTCCTGCATGCCCCGGCGAATCAGATCGGCCTGGCGCAAACGTCGTTAACGATACTGTCCGCCGCCTTCATGCTCATTGGCGGCGCCGTCGCCGACAAGGTCGACACCCGGCGGCTGATCATCGTCTGCCACGCCGCGGCCATGGTGCCGGCCCTCGTGCTGGCCACGGTCGTATGGCTCGGTGCCCTGCGCTACGAGTGGCTCATCGGGTACGGCCTGATGATGGGATTGATCACGGCATTCATCCTGCCCGCCCGTGAAGCCACCCTCGGCGATGTGCTCGGACCCGATGGCATGAAGTTCGTGCAGCGCGCGGTCACCACCATGGTCGGCCTCCAGTTCCTCGCCCAGATCGCCGGGATGATCTCGGCCCGCTTCGCGGACCACATCGGCGCCGAAATCATCATCCTGTCCCAGGTGGCAGCCCAGGCGCTTGGCGTTTACGCCGCCATCAAGCTGATCCCTTCGGGCAGGCACCATCTGCATGCAGAAGACAACACAGGATCGCAATGGCAGCGCATACGCGCGGGCCTCGCCGAGGTCTGGCGTTCACACGCCCTGTTTCCGGTCACGGTGCTCACGCTGTCGATCGGTGTGCTGTTCATCGGCTCGTTCATGGTGATCATGCCCGTGATCCTGCGCGAAGAGTTCGGAGGAAACGTCCAGCAGTTCTCGACCATGCAGGTCTGCTTTTGGGGCGGAACGATCGTGTCCTCGTTCGCGATCGGCAGGTTCGGCCACATCGAGAACCGTGGCCGCCTGATTGTAGGCGCCGTGTCGACCGGCGCCACGATCCTCATGCTGATGACGTTCAAGGCCCCCCTGCTCGTGCTCTACGGCCTCGTTTTCATCTGGGGACTGGGCGCCGGCGTCATGATCTCGATGTCGCGCACCACGCTGCAGGAGCACGCACCGCCGGCGCTGCGGGCCCGCGTGATGTCCATCTTCCAGTTGGGTTTCACCGGCGGCATGTCGATCGGAGCCCTGCTCGCGGGAGTGGTCGTGCAAACCGTGGGGGCGAGGAACGCAACGCTGTTTCCATCGATCACGATGGCGATCATCCTGCTGACGCTCGTCACGCGTACGCGCATCTGGCACATCAAGGCGCTCACCCACCAGCGCCCGGAACCGCCGGCGTGACTGCGAACAGGGACAAAGGTCTCTCCCGATATCTGCTGGCACAGGGCGTCCAGTTCACCGCCGGCGGCATGATGGGCGTCGTGTTTCCGTGGCTCATCGCGCACGAACTCCACGAGACGCAGATGAATGTGGGCCTGGCGCAGTTTGCGGCCAGCCTTCCGTTCCTCCTGCTGATCCTGATCGCCGGCGCGGTGGCGGACGGGCGGGACCTCAAGGCCTACCTGCCACGTCTCCTGATCATCATGGCGATGTTTCCGGTGGTGATGTCTCTGGTGGTGTCATCTCACCATCTGTCCTTCTTCACGGCGGCCGCGATCATGTTCGCGTTCAATACCGTTGGCGCGTTCGCGACACCGGCGCGCGACGCCATTCTCTCGCACGTGACCCCGCACACGCTGGGTCTGGCGAAAGCCTCGGCACTCGTGGTGGCTGCAACCTTCGGGGGCCAGGTCATAGGAACGCTCATCGCGGCCTCTGCGTCCATCGTGGGAGCCGTGCCGTTGCTCTGCCTGCAGTCGGCGCTGCTCGTCGTCTCCGCGATGCTCACGTCACGCCTGACCATCATCACGCCATTCGACATCAAGGAAAGCCAAGCACAGCCGCTGAGGCGCCTCGGTCACGAACTCGTCGACGGCTTTCGCGTCGTATGGGGCCACCAGCGCCTCAAGACGATCATCATCTACTTGGCCGTGGGCGCTCCGGTCTTCAACGGCATGTATCTTGTCGGCATTCCGCTGATGGTACGGGACGTGTTTCAGGGAAGTTCCGCCGTCCTCTCGATCCAGTTCACGGCGTTCCTGCTGGGCCTGACAGTGTCATCATTTGCGTTCTCGCGGGTGCGCCCGGTTGAACGACCGGGACGCCTCATCATGTTGCTGTCCCTGAACAACATCGTGGTGTTCCTGCTGGCCTACCTGATACCCGAACTCTGGGTGTTCACGGCGCTGATGCTGGCCTGGGGGCTTTCTTCGGGCGTCGCCATGTCGACGACGCGCGGAACGATCCAGCTTGCAGCCCCGCATGCCTACCGGGCACGGGTGATGTCGATGCAGCAGTTCTCCCAGACGGCCGGCGGCCCGATTGGCGCCGTCCTTTTCGGCGTGCTGGCCCAGATGTTCGGAATCCAGGCCAGCATGCTCGTCATCCCATTGAGCGTGGCGCTGGTGTGGGTCATCTTCCGCTTCCGGACGGAACTCTGGGAGTTCCGTCGTGAAGACCCGCACACACACGCCGCCGCAGTCTAGGAGTACTTGCGCTCCGTCCACCATGGATAGAACGGCGGCATGTCCTGCGAGACCTTATCCGTGAACCTGGCCGGTCGCTTCTCGAGGAACGACACCACGCCTTCGCGCGCATCCGCCTGGCGTCCCCGCGCGTAGATGGACTTGCTGTCCACCTTGTGGGCTTCCATCGGATGGTCGGCACCGAGCATGCGCCACAGCATCTGGCGCGTCAGTGCGACCGAGACGGGGGCCGTGTTGTCGGCAATCTCGCGCGCGAGTGCGTAGGCTGTCGGAAGGAGGTCTTCAGGCTTCACGACCTTCGACACCAGCCCGCCCGCAAGAGCTTCCTGCGCATCGAACACGCGTCCCGTCGCGCACCACTCCATCGCCTTCGAAATGCCGACAAGCCGCGGCAGGAACCAGCTCGAGCACGCCTCCGGCACGATGCCGCGACGCGCAAACACGAAGCCGAAGCGGGCGTTGTCGCTTGCGATGCGGATGTCCATCGGCAACTGCATCGTCACGCCAATGCCGACGGCCGGTCCGTTGATCGCCCCGATCACCGGCTTGCGGCTTTCGAAGATGCGCAGCGTCACACGCCCGCCGCCGTCGCGGATCGCCTCGTGGCTCCAGTCGATGTTCGGTCCCTGGGGGACACCCGACTTCTCGGGCCGGTCACTCCGCGCGGCATAGTCAAAAGTCTTCGCACCTGCGGAAAGATCGGCGCCTGCGCAGAAGGCGCGACCAGCGCCCGTGACGACCACAACCCTTACGTCATCATCGGCATCCGCCTTGTCAAACGCGTCAATCATCTCTGCCATCATGACGCCGGTGAATGCGTTCAGCTTGTCAGGCCGATGCAGCGTGAGCGTGGCGATGTTGTCGGCAACCTTGTAGGTAATTTCCGTATAGCTCATGGGAATTCATCCTCGCGCAATGTCTGGGCGCCAGGACCTTAGCAACTGTCAGTCTCAATAAAAACACCGACTGGGCACGCCAACCGCGGAAAAATCCCGGCCAGCGCTGGACGCCGCCAGCCAGACGCCATAAACGTTTCCGGTCAGTTTTCTGTATCCGGAAGGTCTGCAATGCACCCCTCAGTTCACGCTACAACACAGCCTGACAAGCCAGCCTTCATCATGGCGTCCACCGGCGAAACCGTAACGTACCGCCAGCTGGAAGAGCGCTCGAACCAGGGCGCGCAGCTGTTCCGCAAACTGGGTCTGAAGACCGGCGACGGCATTGCGATTTTCATGGAGAACAACGTCCACTACCTGCCGCTGTGCTGGGCAGCGCAGCGCTCGGGCCTGTACTTCACCTGCATTTCTTCCCGCCTGACCGCAGGCGAGGTCGACTACATCATCAAGGACTGCAACGCGCGCATCTTCATTTCGTCGGGCAGCATGGGGGACGTCGCCCGCGAGCTTGGCACCATGATGCCCGGCGTGAGGAAGTTCATGGTTGGTGGAACGATGCCCGGCTACGAACCGCTCGAAGATGCCCTGAAGCCGATGCCGACGACGCCGATCGCGGATGAAACGCCGGGTGCCGACATGCTCTATTCGTCAGGCACGACCGGCCGACCGAAAGGTGTCCGTCGCGCCCTGACCGGAGGCCCCCTCGCGCAGCCGAACTCGCTGTCGATGCTGACCAAGATGCTTTACGGCTTCGACGAGAACACGACCTACCTCTCGCCGGCGCCGCTCTATCACGCAGCGCCGCTGCGCTACAACATGGCCGTCCACGGCTTCGGTGGCACTTCGATCGTCATGGAACACTTCGACCCCGAGGAAGCCCTGAAGCTGATCGGCAAGTACAGGACATCGCACAGCCAGTGGGTCCCGACGATGTTCGTGCGCATGCTGAAGCTGCCGGAGGCCGTGCGACGGAAGTATGACGTGAGCTCGATGAAGGTCGCGATCCACGCGGCGGCGCCCTGCCCCATTCCGGTCAAGAAGCAGATGATCGAGTGGTGGGGACCCGTGATCTACGAGTACTACGCTGGCACCGAAGGCAACGGCTTTTGCGCCATCAACTCCCAGGAATGGCTCGCCCATCCGGGATCCGTCGGCAAGGCGCTGCTCGGCGAACTCCACATCGTCGGCGAAGACGGGACCGAGTGCCCCACTGGCGAAGCCGGCACCATCTTCTTCGCCAATGGGCCGGAGTTTGCCTACCACAACGACCCGAAGAAGACGGCCGAGTCCAAGAATGAAAAGGGATGGTCCACGCTCGGTGACGTCGGCTACGTCGACAAGGACGGCTATCTCTACCTCACCGACCGCAAGGCCTTCATGATCATCTCCGGCGGCGTGAACATTTACCCGCAGGAAGCAGAGAACATCCTGATCAACCACCCGAAGGTCGCCGACGTCGCCGTCATCGGCATTCCGAACGAGGATTTCGGCGAGGAAGTGAAAGCCGTCGTCCAGCCCATGCACTGGTCCGACGCAACGCCGCAGCTGGCGGAAGAGCTCGTCGCCTACTGCCGACAGCACCTGTCCGCCATCAAGTGCCCGCGCACCGTCGACTTTGAACGCGAGCTGCCCCGCCACCCGACGGGCAAGCTCTACAAGCGGCTCATCCGTGACCGTTACTGGGGCAACCGTGACTCAAAAATCGTCTGACACGCCCGCGCCGCCGCTCGCACCGTCAGGCGCGGACGGCCAGCTCGCCCGGCAGGACTTCACGATCGAACGCGTGCGGGCCTACACGCAGCTGCAGGCGCAGATGGGTGATGGCACCTTCATGACCGAAGAGGCGCGCGAGGCCTCGCGCCAGGAGATCCTGTCGGCGCATGTCCCCGGAACGGATCTCTGGGTCTTCGGCTATGGCTCGCTGATGTGGAACCCGGCCATCCATGTCGCGGAGAGCCTGCCCGCGCGCCTGATCGGCTTCAGCCGGCGCTTCGCCATGCGCCTGATGTTTGGCCGCGCCATGCCGGACAAGCCCGGTCTCATGCTCTGCCTGGTGCCCGGCGGTGACTGCCACGGGATCGCCCATCGCATCGCCGCCGACAATGTCGAAAGCGAGACCGGCATCCTCTGGATGCGGGAAATGCTCTCCGGCGCCTACACGCCCACCTGGGTCGACCTCGACCTTGGCGCAAGCCACGTCCGCGGTGTCACATTCGTCATGAACCAGGAGCATCCCCGCTACCTGCCGGGCCTCGAGGCGGAAGAAAAGGCGCGCCGCATCGCCCAGGCCGAGGGACACCTTGGATCGAACAGGGATTACCTGTTCCGGACGGCAGCCGCACTCGCCGAATCCGGGCTGAAGGACGACTACATCGACGACGTCGCAGCACGCGTGCGCGCGCTGCTCGGCGAACCCGCACCATCTGCATGACGGCTCAAGCATCTGAACAGCAATTAAAGCAAAGGAGAATGGAAATGAAGGTCATCAAGCTCTCGGAAGTCTCGAAGCATGTGGGCGAGGAGCTCGGCGTCAGCGAGTGGGTCCTCATCGACCAGGACCGCGTCAACAAGTTCGCCGACGCCACGGGCGATCACCAGTGGATCCACATCGACGTCGAGCGCGCCAAGCGCGAACTCCCCACCAAGGGCACCATCGCACACGGCTACCTGACGCTGTCGCTGATCCCGTTCCTTGCCGCCAAGATCAGCCGCATGGAAGGCGTGAGCCGCGGCATCAACTACGGCTCCAACAAGGTCCGCTTCACGAACATGGTCCCGGTCGGCAGCCGCGTGCGCGCACGCTCCAAGATCATCGCCGCCGAACCGAAGGGTCCCGGCATGCAGATCACGAACGAAGTGACCATCGAGATCGAGGGACAGGACCGCCCGGCCTGCGTCGCCGAGACCATCTCGATCGTTTATCCCTGACCGGAGAGGCGAAACGCCATGCAGAAGGTCACGAAGACGGACGCCGAATGGCGGGCGCAGCTGACGGACGAGGAATACCGCATCACCCGTCGGCACGGCACGGAACGCGCCTTCACCGGACCCTACTGGGACTCCAAGGAAGAAGGCGTCTACGCGTGCAGGTGCTGTGACCTTCCCCTGTTCGAATCCCGGACGAAATACGAGTCCGGAACGGGATGGCCCAGCTTCTTCGCGCCCGTCGCCCGGGAAAACGTCGCCGAGAAGGACGACCGCAGCTTCTTCATGCGCCGCACGGAAGTTCTCTGTGCGCGTTGCGATGCCCATCTGGGCCACGTGTTTCCCGATGGCCCGCAGCCGACGGGACTGCGCTACTGCATGAACGGCCACGCCCTGAAACTGGAAAAGAAGACGGGCTAGACCACGAGGCGCGCGCGCCGCGACCCTGGCGCGATCGTGACCGTAACGCCTGCATCGAAGCGGATCGCGTCCGCTTCGATGCCATCCGCAAAGATTACCCCTTCCATGCGGGACTCGATCACGAGGCTCGCCTCGCGCGTGACCCGACCCTCCGTCAGCGTCGTGCCAAAGCCGCGCCCGGGCCACGCCTCCCGCACGACGAACTGCAGTTCATCCGACGCCGGATCGAAGACGCTGTCCGCGCCCCGGAGCGAGCGCAGCCATCCCGTGGAGCCCGAGCCGGTCGCCACGATCAGCCCGCTCGAGGACTGGACCTCTTCCTGCTGGCCATGCCGGATCCTGTAGCGCGCCGACTGGTGTGTCGGCACGCCAACAAAGATCTCGTTGAAGCCGCGCAGCACCTGCTGGTCGGAGGTCTGGGCCTCGGCCAGCGTCGCCTCGCGGAAGGGCCGCTCGTCCTGCAGCATTTGCGGAAGCGCCGCCACGAACGTGTCGACATTGAACGCGAGCAGCGCACCGTCGATCGTCGACGGGTCCGGGTTCACGCCTGCCAGCGGCTGGCCATCGAGGTACTTGGCAACATTGGCCACAAGCCCGTCCTGGCCAACCGCGACCACAAGGTCATGCGGCTCGAACAGGAACTGCGCCACCATGTTCCGGTCGATCTCGACCAGCTTCAGGTCCGGCGGCAGCTCCTTCCGGATCCGAGAAACGGCACGCGACTGTGCGTTGTCCTCGACCTCGGCAACCGCGAAGTCGGACTGCCCGCGCAGCGACTGCATCAGCACGAACTTCGTCTGGCCCTCGGTGCCGTACCGGGCAACGAAGTTCTGCTTGGCTGTAGGCCGCGTGAGCAGCACGACGCGCTGGCGCATGGCGCGGGTCTAGCTTTCCGCCTGGCCCGCAAGCTGGTTGGCCAGCCGCTCGGTCGCGTCCGCCCCCAGCGACAGCGACGTCAGGCTGGTATTGCGGTTGGCCCAGTCCTTGAACGCCATCGCCGAGATGTGCTGCGGGCTGACTTCTGTCCATGGCTTGATGCGGATCCGCTGCGCCTCGGCGTCCGACGCCGCCTCCGTGCGGAGCGTCTCCGCCTTCGCCTCGGCAACCTTGCGTCGCTGCTCCTCGAGCAGCTGCTCGTTGGCGAGCGACCGCTCCGAGAGCTCGCGCTTGTTGGCTTCCTCGCGCAGCTTCAGGTCATGCTCGTCCGCCGTCGCCGCGCGCCGCCGGTCGAAGACGGCCGCGTCGGCCTGGCGTAGCAACTGCTCGCGCAAATTGGCTTCCAGCGCCTTGCGGATCTCCGGCGTCGGCTTCAGCGACAGCACGATCACCCGGTCGATGCCGATGCCGTCGGCCGCAAAGCGCTTGTCGTCCGCAATGCCTTTCATGATGACCTGCGAAAGCTCGTCGGACTTGTTCATGGCCGCATCCAGCGTCGAGCGGACGAGTGCGTCACGGCAGGCCGTCTGGGCCATGGCGCGCAGTCGTTCGACGATCTGCTTCATCGGTTCGCCGGTGTGCTGGCCCGTGGCGAGGTTGATGGAGAAGTCCTGCCGCGTGGCCGCCACCGCCGCATCCCGGATCCGGAACGAGATCAGCCCCTGGATCGTGATCGTCTGGTAGTCCGACGTCATCGCCTCGACCGCAAAGATCTCGTCCCGCGCATCCGTCGGCACGGCCGCAGCCGTGGCAAAGGGCATGTAGACGAAGCCGGCAAAACCCAACCCCTGCCGACGAACACGCCCGCCCGAGTAGAGGATGACATGGTCCGTGGGCCGGGCCTTGAAATAGCGGAAGCCGAACATCTGGAACTCCGTGCAATCAGTGAGCCGATATTAGGCAATGCGGGGTGTCGGCGTCCACATGACAAGCTCCCGGAAAATCTCGAGTGACGTTGCGCGCGACCCTCTCGTTTCCAGCCCCCTGACCTTCAACCAAAGGATGTCATGGTCCGCGAAGGC